>NZ_JBOGEG010000023.1:0-58167 GCF_050701915.1 Glutamicibacter sp.
CCTGGGAGCAGTTACCACGGTAACTGCTCCCAGGCCTTTCGCTGGTTAACGCTGCGGGAGGCCTTAGCCGCGCAGCTTAGCCATCCACGCTTCAACCTCTTCAGGCTTGCGCGGCAGGGCAACGCTCAGGTTCTCGGCGCCATCGGCGGTGACCAGAATGTCATCCTCGATGCGCACGCCCAGGCCGCGGTACTCTTCGGGGATCGCCAGATCCTCGTCCTTGAAGTAGAGGCCAGGCTCGATGGTGAAGACCATGCCCTCTTCCAGCTTGGCATCCAGGTACAGTTCGGCGCGTGCCTGGGCGCAGTCGTGCACGTCCAGGCCCAGGTGGTGGCTGGTGCCGTGCGGCATCCAGCGGCGGTGGTGCTGGCCCTCTGGATCCATGGCTTCTTCCACCGAGACCGGCAAGATGCCCCACTCGGAAAGGCGCTCAGCCAAAACGCGGGTAGCGATCAGGTGCAGGTCGCGGAACTTCAAGCCCGGCTTGGCCGCAGCGAAGGCGGCATCGGCGGCATCCAGCACGGCCTGGTAGACCTTGCGCTGCACGTCGGTGTACTTGCCGGAAACCGGCAGCGAACGGGTGATGTCTGCGGTGTAGAGGGATTCGGCCTCGACACCGGCATCCAGCAACAGCACCTCGCCCTGCTTGACGGTTCCGGTGTTGCGGATCCAGTGCAAGATGGTGGCGTTGTTGCCCGAGGCGGCGATGGTGTCGTAGCCCAGCTCGTTGCCCTCAAGGCGGGCGCGGGCGAAGAACGCGCCTTCGACAACGCGTTCGCCGCGTTCGTGGGCGACGGCCTTGTCCAGGTTGCGCACCACGTCTTCGAAACCGTTGATGGTCGCGGCAACGGACTTGCGCAGTTCGGCGATTTCGTAGGCGTCCTTGACCAGTCGAAGCTCGGAAACGAACTCGGCCAGCTCGGTGTCCAGGGCGTCGCTGGCTTCCAGGTCCTGGCCGGTGTTGATGCGCGAGGTATCCACCAGCGCCTCGATGTTCAGGTCCACCTCGCGCACCAGGCGGATACGGATGCCGCCCAGGGCCTGCGGGCCGGAGTTCTTGGTGATCGCGATTTCCAGCTGTTCCAGCGAATCGGTGGGCATCCCGGTGCGCGCCGACAGCGAGGACAGGGTTGGGCGCGGACCCACCCAGAATTCTCCGGAACGCGAGTCCAGGTAGAAGTCGGTGGTGTCGCGGCCAGCCATCGGTGCGAAGTACAGGGTGGAAACGTGGTTGGAGCCGTGCTCGCCAACGCCGTCATCGGTTGGTTCCATTACCAGTACGGCGTCGGGCTCGTGGTCGACGCCCAGGCCGGTCAGGTGGGCGAACGCCGAATGCGGGCGGAAACGGTAGTCGGTGTCGTTCGAACGGACCTTGAGCGGACCGGCTGGAATGACGATGCGTTCACCCGGGAAATTTTCCGAGAGCTTGGCACGGCGAGCTGCTGCGTAGCTGGCGGCGGCATCTTGTTCTGGCAGATCCGAAGTGTCTTGCGCCCACGAGGAGGCCATGAAGTCCTGGAATGCCTTGGACGTTGGACGCTGGGAACGGTTGTTCACGCGGTCTTCCAACGGCTGATCAGTGCTTGGTGCAGATGAATCTTGATTGGTCATGTTCCAAGTGTGTCACCATCAGCTGTATCCCAGCAAAGAATCAGCGCAGGGGATAACCTAGGCATATGCGAATTGACCTGCACACCCACTCCAATGTGTCCGACGGAACTGAAACTCCGGCCGAGTTGATGCACGCCGCTTCGGTTGCGGGCCTGGATGTCGTGGCGTTGACAGATCATGACCAGACCACCGGTTGGGCCGAAGCCGCGGCGCAAGCCGCGAAGCTGGGACTGGGATTCATTCCAGGCATGGAAATCACCTGCCAGGATACCCACGGCATCAGCGTGCATCTGCTCAGCTACCTGCATGACCCCGACTACCAGCCGCTGCTCGATGAGCTGGATAATGCGCTGAACTCGCGGATCGTTCGCGCCCGTCGCATTGTCGACCTGCTGGCCGAGGACTATCCGATCAGCTGGGACCTGGTGGGGGAGCATTGCCTGCCGGGTTCTACCGTGGGCCGCCCGCATATTGCCGATGCACTGGTGACCGCGGGGGTGGTGGACAACCGCAATGAAGCGTTCGCCAACATCCTTTCCTCGCGTTCGCGCTATTACGTTTCGCATCCAGCGGTGAATCCTGCCACTGCGGTGCAATTGGTGCGGGAAGCCGGTGGCGTTCCGGTGTTCGCGCACCCCAAGGCCTCGGCTCGTGGACGGGTAGTTCCCGATTCCACGTTCTACGAGATGATCGATGCGGGTTTGGCCGGGGTCGAAGTGGATCACCGGGACAATACCGCCGAAGGAAAGGCCTGGTTGCTCAAGCTGGCCGCCGATCGCGGCCTGATTGTCACCGGCTCTTCCGACTATCACGGCACCGGAAAGCTGAACCGGCTCGGTGAGAATCTCACCGAGCCGGAAATGCTGCAAAGAATTATTGCTGAGGGGACTGGAACTCAGGCCTCGATATAGGTGGTGCTTCCAGGCAATCGAGCCTTCATCACCTCGATGGCCTCGGGGTTCTGGTCAATCAGCACATACTGGCGTTCTAGTTTCGCCGACACCGCACCGGTGGTGCCTGAGCCTGCAAAGAAGTCCAGTACCCAATCGCCGGGGCGCGATGACGCGGCGACAATCCGGCGCAGCACGCCTTCGGGTTTCTGCGTCGGGTAGCCGGTCTTTTCCTTGCCGGTAGGCGAGACGATCGTGTGCCACCAGACATCTGTCGGAAGCTTGCCCAGGGCGCGCTTCTCCGGGGTCACCAGGCCGGGGGCCATATACGGCTCACGGTCCACCTCGGCCGAATCGAAGTGGTACTTCTTCGGATCCTTCACGTAGACCAGGATGGTGTCGTGCTTGGCCGGCCAGCGGCTCTTGGCGCGGGCGCCATAGTCGTAGGCCCAGATCAGTTCGTTCAGGAAGCAGTCCCGGCCGAAAATTCCGTCGAGCAGCACCTTCACGTAATGCACCTCGCGGTAATCGAGGTGCACATAGAGCGTGCCGTCCTCGGCCAGCAGGCGGTGGGCCTCGCGTAGCCGCGGCTCGATGAAACTGAGGTAGTCATCGAAGGTATCGTGATAGGAACGGGCGATTCCCAGTTCGGTGTTGTACTCGCGTCCCTTGAATCCGGTGCGGTCGCCTTCGCCTTCGGCAGCGCGAACCATGGTGCGCTGGGCACGGGTTTGCTTGCGTCCGGTGTTAAATGGCGGGTCCACGTAGATCAAGGTGAAGCTTTGATCGGGCAGGGTGCCAAGGATGGAGAGGTTATCACCGTGATACACGGTATTACCCGAGGCTGGAACGCCGGACGCGTGGGCGTCCTGCGTTCCAGCATCAGGCAAAGCTGGTTCTTCGGGTAGAGCGAGCACCGCTGGTGTGGGTTCCTTTCGGAAAAGTTGGCTGACCGGTTGGACTGGGAATTAGTCCTGGCCGCCTGCTTCGGTGCTGCGGGTGCGGCGGCGCGGACGGCGGCGGCGTGCAGCGGCTGCGCCCTCGGTCGTCGCCTGCTCCTCGCCGGAAGCGTGGGTTTCGCGGTGGCGCTCGTTTTCGCGTGCCGGACGGTCCTGCTTGCCCTTGGAGTGGCCGTGGCGTGCGCCCTCCTGCTCGGCACCGGCGTCCTGCGCGCCGCGCTGCTGCGTCTGCTCGCCGTTCACGGTGCGGGTGCGGGTACGCGAGTTGCTGCGGCGGCGCGGGGTGCGTGCCGAATCCTCGCGGCGTGGCGAGCCATCGCCCTCAGCTGCCGCGGTCTTCTTTGCACGCTGCAAGCGGCCCTTGGTGCCCTTGGGGATTTCCAGGTCGGCGAAGAAATGCGGCGAGGACGAGTAGGTTTCTACCGGCTCGGGAACGTTCAGGCCCAGCGCCTTGTTGATCAGCGACCAGCGGGGCACCGAATCCCAGTCCACGAAGGTGACCGCGGTACCGGTGTTGCCGGCACGGCCGGTACGGCCCACGCGGTGCAGGTAGGTGTTCTCATCATCCGGGCACTGCAGGTTGACCACGTGGGTGACGTCATCCACGTCGATGCCGCGGGCCGCGACATCGGTAGCTACCAGGATGTCGACCTTGCCGGCGCGGAAGGCCTTCAGGGCCTGCTCGCGGGCGCCCTGGCCCAGGTCGCCGTGCAGTGAACCGGCGTTGAAGCCGCGGTCCACCAGCTCATCGGAGAGCTTGGCAGCCGAGCGCTTGGTCTGGGTGAAGATGATGGTCTTGCCGCGGCCTTCGGCCTGCAGCAGGCGGGCCACCATCTCGTCCTTGTCCATGTTGTGCGCGCGGTAGACCAGCTGGCGGATGTTGCGCTTGGTCAGCGAATCATCATCGCCCGGATCCTGGGCGCGGATGTGGGTGGGGCGGGTCATGTAGCGGCGGGCCATGGTGATCACGGCGCCGGGCATGGTGGCCGAGAACAGCATCGCCTGGCGCACCGGCGGCAGCGCGGCCAGGATGCGCTCGACATCCGGGAGGAATCCCAGGTCCAGCATCTCGTCGGCTTCGTCCAGGACCACGGTGCGAACCTGCTTGAGGTTCAGCACGCGCTGGCGGTTCAGGTCGATCAAGCGGCCCGGGGTACCGACAATCACGTCGGTGCCGGCCTTCAGGGCATTGATCTGCTCTTCGTAGGGGCGGCCGCCGTAGATGGTGGTGATCGAGATTTTCGAGTGCTTCGAAGCCTGGGCCAGATCGGCGCCGACCTGGATGGCCAGCTCGCGGGTTGGGGCGACGATCAAAGCCTGCGGGGCACCGGGGAATTCAAGATCCCCGTAGCCCTTGTCGCCCTCGCGGATCACGCGCTGCAGGGCAGGGATGCCAAAGCCCAGGGTCTTGCCGGTACCGGTCTTGGCCTGGCCGATGATGTCGTTGCCGCCCAGGGCAACTGGCAGGGTCAAGGCCTGGATGGGGAAGGGGTGGACGATCCCGGCTTCCGAAAGCGAAGCAACAATGTCTTCGCGAACCTTCAGATCGGCAAAGCTCTGCTTGATTGGCTCTGCGATGGTTGGCTCATTGTCTTGTGGTTCGGCAGCTGGTGCCGAAAGCGTCGTGTCAGTCACGATGTCTTTGTTCTCGTTTCATGTGGGCACGGTACCTGCTCCATTCCGGCTTGCAACAAGCCAGGAGCATGCGGGTACCGCACGAATCCAGCGGAGCCGATCGCTACTTTCACGTTAGGTGGCTTGGTCAAGCACCTGCGGGATGGCGGCCGCTGGGAAGTCGCCATAAAACTGTTTCATCTATCAGCCCATTGCGATCGGGCATCCTATTTACTAATAGGCCAAGCATAACCGGTTTTGCCCGGAAACCCGGGTTTAGGAGTCTTAGGCCACGATTTCGAAGCTGATCTTGCGGGCCGCAGGATCGGCCTGGACCAGCTTCACGCGCACCAAGGTGCCCGGCTGCGCGGATCCGGTAAAGACACCGGTGACCGGTTCATCGGCCAGCTGCAGCACTCCGGGACGAATCTTCCCATCCTCTTTTTGCTCGGCTGACTTCAGCACGATGGCATGGAATTCTTCCCCCACACGTGTTTTGAGCACATAGGCTTCGAGCAGGTCCACGGCCGCATTGTTCACCCGGTTGGCGGCAATGCTGCTGGTACGCATCAGCCCGGGCAGCTCTTCCAGGGCCGAGGTGAGCTGCGCGGGGATCGGCTGGCCGGTGGAGAGCAGGTGGCAGGTGAGCAGCACAAAGCGGTCCACGAGCCGGCGCAGCGGCGCGGTGGTGTGCGCGTAGGGTGCTGCCAGTGCCGCTTGGATCAGTTCTTCTTCTGGCTGCCCGTCTATGACCTGGTAGTCCGCACCGCGGAACAGCGCGGCGGCACGATGCATGATGACCAGTTGCTTCGGGTCGCTGACATCCAAGGCATGCAGGTACTGCCCATAGCTGAGCGTTGCGTCCCACGGCGTGCCCAGCAACTGGGTTTGGGTGCGGAATTCCTGCTGGTCCGCCTCATCCGGGGCGGGCATGGTGCGCAGGATGCCCACACCGGCCTCGAGCATGATGCGGGCCGCGGCAATGCCGGTGAGCAGGGAAATCTGCGCGTTGTGCCCTTCCAGGGGCAGCGGGGTGCGGCTGACCAGCTTGTAGCCTTCGCCTGCTTCTTCAATTTCCTGATCCGGCAGGTTCAATGAGGCGCCGCCGCGCAGCTGCTCTTGCAGCAGGCGCGCTGCACCGATTTCGGCGAGCAATTCCAGCTGCTCATCGGGTTCCCCCGAATCCAGCCGGGCCTGGGCCGAGGCATAATCCAGCTGGGCTAGGGACCGGATGCGCGCGCGGTTCAGCGCGACCTCGCCCAGGGAGCCATCGGCATCCAGCGAGATTTTCCAGTGGAAGGCCGGGCGGTCCTGGTCTGGCAGCAGCGAGCCCTGGTCCTCGGAGATCAGCGGCGGGTGCAAGGTGATCTTGCGGTGCGGCAGGTAGTAGGTCTGACCGCGTTGGCGGGCCACCTGGTCCAGCTGGCTGCCCAAGGCCACGAAGGCGGGCACGTCCGCAATCGCATAGTGCACGGTATAGCCTTCGCCGTTTCGTTCGAGGAACATCGCCTGGTCAAGGTCGGTGGCGCCGAGCGGATCAATGGTGAAGAACGGGATGCCGGTGGCGTCTTCTTCGGGGTGCTGAACCTGGGCTACCGCCAGTTCTGCGGCTTGCAGGGTTTGCTCGTCGAAGGGCGCCGGTACCTCGAACTCTGCTTCAAGGCCGAGCAGAAGCTGGGCCAGCGAATTGGCGGGAACCGGGCGGGGGCTGCGGATTCTTCGTTCAGTCACCCTTTAGCAATATCACGACTCGGTGAGTCAAATCACTATTTGGGCAAAGAAATAGCCGGTTTCGCTTCTAAGCGAAACCGGCCACCAGCCGCCAAGGCGATGCCTTGGCAAGCAATAAGAGCTACTGTGCGAAGCCGACGCGGCGGACTTCTTCTGGGCCAACCTCAACGTAAGCGATGCCAGCAGAAGGCACCAGGACCTCGCGGCCCTTTGGATCCTTCAGTGCCAGAACGGTTCCGTCGGCGATAGCCTTCGAGACCAGCTCATTGACTTCGGCGTTGCTGAGCTCGGAGTCAAGTACAACTTCGCGGGCTACATTCTGAATGCCAATGCGGATTTCCATGATTGTCGCAGATCCTCTCGAACGAAATAGGTGTCCCGTGTGGGTCCTCTGAACACTAATTTAGCTAGTTTTCTTTCGGGAACTGCGAAATTCCGCGCCAAGCTAAACGGGAGATCAGATCCACGGCGGCATTCTGGTCCACCGAGGAGCTGCTGGTGGCCCAGTAGCGTGCCGAAACCTGGGAGAGCCCGGCCAAGGCGCGGCCTGCCAGCAGGCCTTCGTCCTCGCTCATATCGGTATCCTCGACCACTACGCGGGCGATGGAGGAAGCCAGCGAACTGTTGAACTGCTCGATGCGATGGGCGATCAGCGGATCCGAGAGCACATCGGATTCGAAGATCAGCCGGTACGCCTGGGATTCGCCCTTGATGTAGCTGTAGTACGTGTTGATGGTGGCGAAGACGCGCTCGCGGTTGTCATTGGTGGAGCGGATTGCTTCATCCAGCTGCCGGCTGAAGTCGGCCAGGTGCGAATCCAGCAGGGCGAGATAGAGTTCGCGTTTGCCGGGGAAATGCTGGTAGAGCACCGGCTTGGAAACCAGGGCGACTTCGGCGATTTCGTCCATGGACGCACCATGGTAGCCATGGGCCACGAAAACCTGGTGCGCTGCCTGCAGCAGCTGGCGCCGTCGCGCTTCACGGGGCATCCGTTGCGGGCGGGTGCCTTTGATATTTTCGAGTTCCGTCATGTCGAATGGGGCCTTTCCAGCTGCAGAGCGACCAGCTCCCAAGTCATCGAAGGAATTCTCGGGGGCTAACCTACTTGGAAGTAGTATTCCATGCTTCTGCGCGGAAAGTAGAAATATGCAGGGGGAAATCAGGTTTTCTACGCTGATTTGGCTTCCGGGGCGGCCGGGCAGTTGCCCTGGACCTGCGTAGTCTCCGATTTCCCGGGCTCCGGCTGCGACAGCTCCAAGCCGTAGAGGGTTTCCAAGGCCGAGACATATTCGCTGGTGCGGCCTTCGCCTGCCAGTTCACGGGCACGCACGGTAGGCACATGCAATAGCTGGCGTACCATGCGGCGCATGGCCAGTTCCACTTCCTCGGCCGCGGCGCTGCAGCCGTGCTGGGCGCGGACCTTGGCGATCTCGGCATCCAGAACGGACTTGGTGTGCTGGCGCAGCGCGACAATCGCGAAGTCGGCTTCGCGTTCACGCTGAGCGGCGGCAAACTCTGCGGTGGCGTTCTTGACGATGCGGCTAGCCGCGTGAACGGCCATTGCCTGCTCGGTCGGGGCGGCCATGCGCACCGATTCCAAGGTAATCAGTTCAACATCCGGCAGTTCGACCAGGGTCGGGTCGAAGTCGTGGGTGAGCGCCATGTCGATGGCGATCAGGGGGTGCTTTTTCACGCGCAGCGCTTCAAGCTCTGCGCGGGCCAGCTGGTGCCCGCCGCCGGAGCAGCCAACGATGATGTCAGCTTCACGCAGGGCCTGCGGCAGCAATTCGTCGCTGAGCGGGAAGCCGCCACGCTTCGCGGTGAAATCTGCGGCGCGCCCGGAATGCGAGTACACCGAGATGCGCTGGACGCCGCGTTCCTTGAGCAACGCCATGGTGGCGCCAGCGTAGGAACCGGTGCCAAAGAGCACGACGTCCTGCTCGGACCAGTCGCGGCCTTCAGCGGCCAGTTCCTCGGCCAGATCGAGGGCCACCGAAACTACGGACTTGCCTTGGGTGCCAAGGTCGGTATTCGAACCGACATCCTTGGCTGCGCGGGTGGCGTTCTGGAACAGCCGGGTGAGGTTGCTGGTAGTGGTCTTCTCCTGCTGCGCCTGGGTCAGCGCGCGACGCACCTGCCCAGCGATTTCGCGTTCGCCGACAACGGCCGAGTCCAGCCCTGCGCCTACGGAGAAGAGATGCTCAACTACCGGGTCGCCTTCCAGTGTGGTCAGGCGGCGGGCCAGGAATTCAGGGGCGAGGTCGGTGCTTGCAGCTAGCTCGTTGACCAGATGTTCCGCTGCGTCCTCCACGTGGTCCACGTCTGCGTAGACTTCGAAGCGGTTGCAGGTGGCCAGCACGACGGCGCCATTGATAGCCGCCGAACCGTTAATGGAGGCAGCTGCCAGCCCGTCGGCCGAAGCACTGATTTGTGCGACGGTCTCCAGATCGAGCTGGGAATGCGATGCGACAAGAGATAAGAAAACCACAGTGACCCCAGAATAGGCCGGAAAATACCTGCAGACAACGCAGGTGTGCCTAAATCCGCATGGTTCCAAGGGGTTAGTTTGCTCACCTTCCCCTGCGGGCGAACGCAGTAAATGGGCTTTTAATCTGAAGAGTTGGCAGAATTGGGGCATGACCCTGTCGCAGAACCATCCGTTGATTGATGGACGTACCCAAGATTCCGCTTTGATCCAAGCTTTGACCGGCAAGAAGCCGTCGCATCACCCGGTGTGGTTCATGCGCCAGGCCGGCCGCTCGCTGCCTGAATACCTGAAGCTGCGTGAAGGGGTGAGCATGCTCGACTCCTGCCTGGACCCAGCCATGGCCAGCGAGATCACCTTGCAGCCGGTGCGCCGCCACAAGGTGGACGCTGGCATCTTCTTCTCGGACATCGTCATCCCGCTGCGCCTTGCAGGCATTGGCGTGGACATCGTGCCAGGCGTTGGCCCGGTACTGGACACCCCGATCCGCACCAAGGAACAGGTAGCCGCCCTTCCGGAACTGACCGACGAGTCGCTGGAACCAATCCGCGAAGCCGTGCGCTTGACCGTGGCCGAGCTGGGCAAGACCCCGCTGATCGGTTTCGCCGGCGCGCCATTCACCGTGGCCGCCTACATGGTCGAGGGCAAGCCAAGCCGCGACCACTTGGGCCCGCGCACCATGATGCACACCGACCCGGAGGTCTGGGACGGACTGATGAGTTGGGCTGCCGACGCCTCAGGCAAGTTCCTGCGGGCGCAGGTTGAAGCCGGTGCCTCGGCCGCGCAGCTCTTCGACTCCTGGGCTGGTTCGCTCTCGCTGCCGGATTACCAGAAGCATGTCGCCCCGTACTCGGTGAAGTCCCTGGACTACGTCCGCGACCTGGGCGTGCCATTGATCCACTTCGGCACCGGCACCGGCGAACTGCTCACGGCCATGCGCGATGCTGGCGTGGATACCGTGGGCGTGGACTACCGCATCCCGCTGGAAACTGCGATTGAACGCTTGGGCCAGGAAGTTTCGGTCCAGGGCAATATCGACCCGGCGCTGCTGGCTGCCCCGTGGGAAGTTCTCGAGGCACACGTGCGCGAAGTGGTCGCAGCAGGCAAGAAGGCCCGCGGACATGTGGTGAACCTGGGCCATGGCGTTCCGCCAACCACCGACCCAACCGTGTTGACCCGTGTGGTGGAGCTCATTCACTCGCTGTAATTCAACAGGTCTAAGCTAGGTTTAACGCTGTGTCCCAACTGGCCCTCGACGCCATGGCCAGGGGACAGGGCATCGGCATATTGTGAAGGTAGAAGGTGCTAGGCACGTGAGCAAGGAACAGCGCAATCTGCGCGCAGGGGATTCAGCTGAAGCCACCGGTGTGTCCAAACCGCGACGGGATATTGCCAACGATGCCGCAGCACACGCCTTGCGCCTGATGGAAAAGGTGCGCAGCGCCAGCGAAGCTCGCCTAGCGAAGACCGAATCGGCCGATCAGGCCCAGAAGCCGCTGGCCCCGCATGCGGTGGTGATTGGCGGCGGCATCGCCGGCCTGGTCGCTGCCCGCGAACTTCGCCAGACCGGACACGAAGTGACCGTGCTGGAAGCAACCGGCAACTTCGGTGGCTGCGTGCGCACCACCGAAGTAGCCGGCATGAAGATCGATGCAGGCGCGGAATCCTTCGCCCTGCGTGGCGGCATTGTTTCCTCCTACCTCGACGAGCTGGAACTGGGCGGGCAGATCGCCAGGACCTCAGGAGAGCGAGCCTGGCTCATCCAGGGGGAGGAGCAAGAAATTCTTGCTCACCAGATGCCAGCCACCGCAATGCTGGGCATCCCGGGCAATGTGCGCACCGACGAGGTGCGCGGCATCATTGGCCGACCGGCCACCGTGCGTGCCGCGGCGGACCTGATCACTCCCATGAACAAGAAGTGGGCCACTGAAAAGCTGTCCATCGCCGAAGTGGTCCGTTCCCGCATGGGCCAGGCAGTACTGGACCAGCTGGTGGCCCCGGTCATCAACGGCGTCTATTCCACCGACCCTGCCAAGATTTCCATTGATGCCGCCGCACCTGGCCTGCGCCAAGCCATGCAGGAGACCGGTTCGCTGGCTCGCGCCGTCACCCGGCTGCAGGCTTCGGCACCGGCAGGCTCGCGTGTGGCTGGTATCAACGGCGGCATGTACACCATGGTTGAAGCCCTGGTTTCCCAGCTGGAGCAGGCAGGCGTTGCGCTGGTGCGCAATTCGCCGGTGACCTCTTTGCGCCACGATGCGCAGGCGCCAACCCCGTACGCAGTTACGACCCTGGGCCAGGAACTGCACGCTGACCGTGTAGTTCTCGCGACGCCCGCCGAGCCGGCACTGGGGCTGCTGAACCCCCTGCTGGCAGCTGAAGAGCAGATCGCCGGCGAAAGCGGTGCCAACGCCATTGCCTTGGCGATACTGGTTGTAGATAAGCCGGAACTCGATGATGCCCCGCGCGGCTCCGGTGTGCTGGTCTCCAGGGACGCGCCGCTGGCGGCCAAGGCATTGACCCACTCCACGGCCAAGTGGCCATGGCTGGCCGCAGAGGCCGGCCCCGGCACCCACGTCCTGCGCCTGTCCTTTGGACGTATCGGCGAACATGAGCAACTTGTCGAATCCGGTGATGATTCCGCTCTCATCGACCAGGCAATCAAAGATGCTTCAAAGATTCTCGGTGTTCAATTGCATCTTGATGATGTCTTGGGAAGCACCGTTTCACGCTTCAGCGACATGGTTCCGCTGCAGGGCCAGGCCGCTACCGCGCGCCGCGCGCAACTGCAGCGCAGCCTGTCGGGCTTCGAAGGGCTCGATGTGGTTGGCGCATGGATTGCCGGCACAGGATTGGCGCGAGTTATCGCCCAAGCCCGCAGTGCCGTCGCGATCAGCGCCCGCTAACCGCACCCGGGCCAACTATCCTGGACTTTTGTCCGAAACCAGATCAAGGAGAATATCAAGTGAGCAACGCACCGGAGCATAATTCCCCAGTTATTCGTGAACGCGAAAATGCAGGAGAAAACCCGACGTTCTTCTACACTCTCTGGACCATTTTCAAGCGTTCGGAAATTGTCGAGCGTTCCGAGGCTGCTGCCGCTGAATTCGACGCATTGGTCTCCGAGCTGGCCGCCGAAGGCGCCACCGTGCGCGGCATCTACGACGTTTCGGCCATGCGCGAGGACGCTGACGTGATGTTCTGGGTGCACGGGCCATCGGCCCAGCTGCTGCAGGCATCGATGCGCAAGATCCGCCGTTCGGCGCTGCTGGCCGGCACCGAAATCGTTTACTCCACCATGGCGGTGCACCGCGAAGCGGAATTCGCCAAGGACCACTCGCCAGCGTTCGCCCGCGGCCTGGATCCGAAGGAATGGATGACCGTTTACCCATTCGTCCGCTCCACCGAGTGGTACACCCTGGATCCAGCAGCCCGCGGCAAGATGCTGCGCGACCACGGCATCCTGGGCCGCGAATTCCCGAACGTGTTGGCCAACACCGTAGCCGCCTTCTCCTTCGGCGACTACGAATGGCAGATCTGCCTCGAAGCCGACGACATGATCGATCTCGTCGACATGATGCGCCACCTGCGCTACACCGAAGCTCGCCACCATGTGCGTGAGGAGACTCCGTTCTACACCGGCCGCCGCATCTCGGCAGCCGAAGCGCTAGAGGTACTGAAGTGAGCCAAGCCTTTGACCCCCGCGAGGGATACGACCGCAACGGCCAGATGATTCCCAAGTCCTACGATGCCATCTTGCTGGCTTCCTTCGGCGGACCGGAAGGGCAGGATGATGTCATCCCGTTCCTGCGCAAGGTCACCGAGGGCCGCGGCATCCCGGACGAGCGGCTGGAAGAAGTTGCGGTGCACTACCGCAAGAACGGCGGCGTCTCGCCAATCAACGCGCAGAACCGTGCGCTGAAGGCCGCGCTGGAAGCCGAGCTGGCTACCCGCGGCATCGACCTGCCCATTTACTGGGGCAACCGCAACTGGCACCCGTTTGTCGACGACACCCTCAAGCAGCTGGCCGCCGACGGCCACCGCAAGGTGCTGCTCATGGGCACCGGCGCCTACTCCGGCTACTCGGCCTGCCGCCAGTACCGCGAGGATGCGGGCATGGGACTGGTCAACACCGGCCTGGACGGCGTGGTGGAAGTGGACAAGCTGCGCCAGTTCTTCGACACTCCTGCCTTCGTGACCCCCTTTGTGGATTCCTTGCGTTCCTCGCTGGCCAACGTGCGTGCGCAGCTGGCCGAAGCAGGCAAGGAAGACGGGGAGATCAAGATCGTTTTCGTCACCCACTCCATTCCGATGGCCGACGCCGAGGCAGCAGGACCCGAAGGCATCCGGGCCGCAGGCTACGGGAATCTCTACACCAGCCAGCACCAGGCGGTGGCCAACTACATCCTGTCCCAGGTAGAAGAGGCCAAGGGCCTGGAGCACAGCCTGGTCTACCAGTCCCGCTCCGGGGCACCGCATGTGCCATGGCTGGAACCGGATATCAACGACGCGCTGGAAGAAGATGCCGCAGCCGGCGTTGCCGGCGTCGTGGTCGTGCCCATTGGTTTCATCTCGGACCACATGGAAGTCATGTGGGATCTGGATACCGAAGCCAAGGACAGCTGCGCGGAACTGGGCCTGGCCTTTGACCGCGTTGCCACCCCGGGCACCCACCGGGCGTTCGTCTCCGGCCTGGTCGACATGGTCGAAGAGCGCCTGGCTGGCCCCGATGGCAAGGCACTGCGCGCCGGCCGCGCTTCGGTCGTCGAAGGCGGCCCATGGTTTGATGTCTGCCGTCCGGGCTGCTGCGAGAAGCGCGCCCTGGACGGATCCTTGCGTCCGACCATCGGCGCAGTTGATTCAGAAGTTGGTGTACCGAAGTCATGAGCGAATCATTTCGCGTAGGAACGCGCGGCAGCGCGCTGGCGACCACCCAGACCGGGTGGGCCGCGCAGCAGCTGGCGGGGATCTCGGGCCTGGCAGTGCAGACTGTGCTGGTCAAGACCGAAGGCGATGTGGTGACCGGCTCGCTGGCCACCCTCGGAGGCACCGGTGTCTTCGCCGCCGCGCTGCGCCAGCACCTGCTCGATTCCGGTTGCGATCTTGCCGTGCACTCGCTCAAGGACCTGCCCACCGCGCAGCCCGAGGGCCTGGTCCTGGCATCGATCCCGCCGCGCGAGGATGTCCGCGACGCCCTGTGCTCGCGCGACTCGCTGGGCTTGGACCAGCTGCCTCGGGGCGCGATGATCGGAACCGGTTCGCCGCGCCGTGCAGCCCAGCTGCTGGCCTACCGCAGCGACTTCGAGATTGTCGATATCCGCGGCAACGTCCCCACCCGCTTGGGCCGCGTCAAGGGTGTCGGGAACACCCTGGATGATGGCAGCGTGGGACGCGGCACCCAGGGCGACCTGGACGCCGTGATCCTGGCAGCTGCCGGCATGCGCCGGCTGGGCTTGGACAAGCACATCACCGAGTACCTGGACCCGGCCATCATGCTGCCCGCTCCGGGCCAGGGCGCCCTGGCGCTGGAAACCCGTACGGCGGGCACCGGCCACGGCGCATTGGATGCGGCCTTGGCGCAGCTCGATGATGCCGCCACCCGCATGCAGGTGGAGGCCGAGCGTGCGCTGCTTTCGGAACTGGAAGCCGGCTGTGCCGCCCCGATTGGCGCCTTGGCCCATATCGAGGGCGATGAGCTGGTCCTCGAAGCGGTCGCCTGCAACCCCGATGGCTCGCAGACCATGCGCCGCAGTGCCCGCACCACGGCCAGCTCCGTGGCCTCGGCGCAGAAGCTGGGCCGTTCGCTGGCGCAGTCGATGATCGCTGATGGCGCTGCCGTCGTGGCCGGGCTGGCTTAGTTCCGGCAGATGGCTTATCAAGCACTGATCCTGCGCAACCCGGCGCGCGCCGCGGCCACCGTGCAGGAATTCGAACAGCTGGGCATCATCTCGTGGTGCGCCCAGCTGATCGAAACCGCCTGGCCCCGGGACCGCAGCCAGCTGCACCGCATGGGCGAGGAACTGGTTGCCGGCCGCTACAGCTGGCTGGTTTTCACCTCGGTGAATACCGTCCACGTTGTTGAACAGGTTTTGGCCGGCCGGCAGCTTCCCGGAGAACTGCGGATTGCTTCGGTAGGCCAGAAGACCACCGAGGCGATTGCCCGCCTATTGGGACGTCCGGTGCACTTCCAGCCAGCCGAGCAGTCGGCTGCCGGGATGGTGGCCGAATGGGCGGTGGAAGCCGGGGCGAGGATCTGCTATCCGCATGGGGATCTGGCCAGCTCAACGCTGGCAGACGGGCTGGCCAAGCACGGCGTCGAGGTTGCCGAATGCATTGCCTATGAAACCGTGGATGCCGGGCGCGGCGGCCAGCCGGTCACCGAAACGGCAGCCGCACCGGGGATCAAGGTCCTGCCGGCGGCGCAGATCGGTGCCAAACTGGAAGAGCTGGATCTGCTGGTCTTCCCGGCCCCCAGCGTGGCCCGTCGCTTCATCCAGCTGGCGGGAAGCCAATTGCCTGCCAGGACGCAGACCATTGCCATCGGCAAGCCGACGGCCGCGGCCATGGAACGGGCCGGGTTGCCCGTGCACGCAATTGCCGCGCAGCCCACGCCGCAGGGCCTGGCCCGTGCGGCCGAAGAATTGCTCCAGCGCACCGGTTCTGCCGGTGCCGGAGACAGCAATGCCGAATAAGAAGTTATTGAGAACTGGAGAAAGAGGAGCCATGGGTTTCCCCCAGCATCGCCCGCGCCGGTTGCGGCAGAATTCTGCCATCCGTCGCCTGGTGGCAGAAAATGAGCTTTCGGCCCGCCAATTGATCCTGCCAGCCTTCGTGCGCGAGGGCCTGAGCCAGCCAAACGAGATCACTTCCATGCCCGGGGTCTACCAGCACACCATGGACTCGCTGAAGGCGGCCGCCAGCAACGCGGCCGAACAGGGGCTGGGCGGCATCATGCTCTTCGGCATTCCCGCAGAGCGCGACGAGACCGGCTCGGCGGGCCTGGACCCGCAGGGCATCCTGAACCAGGGCATCGCCGCGGTGCGCGCCGAGGTGGGCGATGAACTGGTGGTCATGTCCGATGTCTGCCTGGATGAATTCACCTCGCACGGCCATTGCGGCGTGCTCGACGAGCAGGGCAACGTGGATAACGATGCGACCTTGGAAATCTACGGCCAGATGGCCGTGGCCCAGGCCGAGGCCGGCGCCCACATGCTGGGCCCATCGGGCATGATGGATGGCCAGATCGGCTTCATCCGCCAGGCCCTGGATGCCGCCGGGCGCCAGGATGTCTCCATCCTCGCCTACAGCGCCAAGTACGCCAGCGCTTTCTACGGTCCCTTCCGCGAGGCCGTGGACTCCCAGCTGGTGGGGGATCGCCGAACCTACCAGATGGATTCGGCCAATCGCAGCGAAGCGGTGCTGGAAGCAGAACTGGACATTGCCGAAGGCGCCGACATGATCATGGTCAAGCCGGCCATGAGCTACCTGGACATCGTGCGCGATATTGCCGATATCTCCCCAGTTCCGGTCTCCGCCTACCAGATTTCCGGCGAGTACTCGATGATCGAGGCCGCCGCCGCCAACGGCTGGATCGACCGCAAGGCCTCCGTGCTCGAATCGCTGCTGTCGATCAAGCGCGCCGGTGCCCAACAGATCCTCACCTACTATGCAGCCGAAGTTGCCGGCTGGCTCAAGGAAGGCAAGTAATAACATGTCGAACTCTGAAAAGCTTTTCGCCGAAGCCCGCGAAGTCATGCCAGGTGGCGTGAACTCCCCGGTGCGTGCCTTCGGTTCGGTCGGCGGCATTCCGCCATTCATGGTCGGCGCCAAGGGCGCATACCTGACCGATGCCGACGGCAAGGAGTATGTCGACCTGGTGTGCTCGTGGGGTCCGGCACTGCTCGGACACGCCCACCCGGAAATCCAGGCTGCCGTGCACGCGGCCGTGGACCGCGGATTGTCCTTCGGCGCATCCACCCCGGATGAAGCCAAGCTCGGCGCGCTGATCAAGTCCCGCATGGGCGGGGTGGAACGCGTGCGCATGGTCTCCACCGGCACCGAAGCCACCATGACCGCCGTCCGTCTGGCCCGCGGCTACACCGGCCGGGACCTGGTCATCAAGTTCTCCGGCTGCTACCACGGCCACCTCGACGGACTGCTGGCCGACGCCGGCTCGGGTGTTGCCACCCTGGCCTTGCCAGGTTCCGCCGGCGTTACCGCTGCCACGGCAGCAGAGACCTTGGTGTTGCCCTACAACGACCGCGCAGCCATCGAGGCAGCCTTCGCCGAGCACGGCGCGAACATCGCCGCGGTGATCACCGAATCGGCTCCGTGCAACATGGGCGTTGTAGTTCCCGAGGACGGCTTCAACAAGTTCCTGAAGGAGACCACCGCCAAGCACGGCGCGCTGCTGATCCTCGACGAGGTCCTCACCGGCTTCCGCGCTTCCTCGTCGGGCTATTGGGGCCTGACCGGCAAGGAAGAGGGCTGGAACGCAGACCTCTACACCTTCGGCAAGGTCATCGGCGGCGGTTTGCCCACCGCGGCCCTGGGCGGACGCGCCGAGGTCATGGATTACCTAGCTCCGCTGGGTCCGGTCTACCAGGCAGGCACGCTGTCGGGCAACCCGGTAGCCATGGCTGCCGGCATCGCCCAGCTGACCCACGCCACCGAGGACGTCTACGCGCATCTGGCCAAGCAGTCCGAGGCGCTGCAGGGGGCTATCACGCAGTCCTTCAATGCTGCAGGCCTGGACCACTCGATCCAGCGCGCCGGCACCTTGTTCTCGGTAGCTTTCGGCACCTCCGAAAGGGGAGTGCGCAACTACGCTGATGCGCAGGGCCAGGAAGCCTTCCGCTACGCACCGTTCTTCCACTCGATGCTGGACTCCGGGGTGTACCTGCCGCCAAGCGTCTTCGAAGCATGGTTCGTCTCGGCAGCCCATGATGATGCCGCGATGGAGAAGATCTTCGCTGCCCTTCCAGCTGCTGCCCGGGCCGCTGCGGCTGCCACGGCCTAATCCCAGGCCCCAGGGGGCAATAGCCAGGGCCAGACAGGCACCGCGAGGTGCTTGCCTGGCCCTGGCTCATTTAAGCCTGGAAAGACGGCGGGAAACGGAACTGCCCGAGTTCCGTGAACGGAACTCGGGCAGTCAAGGCTCAAGCGCTGGGGAATGCCCCATGGCTGGAAACCGGATTAGAAAGCGGCGATGACGCTGCCGTCGGTCCAGGTCTTCTCGATGTAGTCGCGGACCTCATCGGAGTGCAGCAGCTCTTCGAGCTTCGCAACAGCCGCGGTCTCTTCGCCGTCGCGCCAGGTCAGGAAGTTGGCGTTGGGGTTGTTCTCGCCGGATTCCTGGGCAAGCATTTCGTCCTTGTTCAGGTTCGCCTGGACGATGTAGTTGCCGTTGATGACTGCCAGGCCGATGGAATCATCGGACTTGTAGTACTGGACGACCTGCTCGGCGTTGGCGTCTGTGATTTCGAGGTTCAGCGGGTTCTTGTCCGCGTTGCCGTTGACGGTCAGCAGGGAGTCGTCATCGCTGAGGTTCTGCAGCAGACCAGCTTCCTCCAGGACGCGCATGCCGCGGATCTGGTTCACTGGGTCGTTGTTCAGCAGCACCTTGGTGCCTTCGGCGACATCCTTGGCGTCCTTGAACTGCTTCGAGAAGACGGTCATTGGCTCAACGTGAACACCAGCGCCGTGCGCGAACTCGTAGCCCTTTTCCTTCATCTCGGTTGCCAGGTAGGCCTCGGTTTGGAAGTAGTTGGCATCCAGGGAGCCGTCGGAAAGTCCGGTGTTCGGGGTGACATAGTCGTCGATCTCAATGACATCCAAGTCGATTCCGGCTTCCTTCGCCAGATTCTCATCGATGAAGTTCAGGATGTCAGCCTGTGGGACCGGGCTGGCGCCTACCTTGATAACCGTCGGGTTTGCTGGATCCAAGGTCGCTGAAGCATCAGCAGTTGGTTCGCTGCTGCCGCAAGCGGCCAGGGCGAATGCGGCGGCAACACCGGTGATGGCGAGTGCGAGTTTCTTGCGCATAACTTGTCTTTCCTTAGGTAGAGCCGTGAGGCACAGTGCGAGCGGATTTGCCGTGGCCTCAGCGGTTCCACGGCGCCACCGGATCAACCGGCGGAAGTTTTGACTAGCGGTGATCGACCTTGCGGGCAATCGCATCACCGATGACCTGCACCAGCTGGACCAGGATCACGATAATCACGATGGTCGCAAGCATGATGGGCATGTTGTAGCGGACGTAGCCATAGTTGTAGGCCAGGCGACCCAAACCGCCACCGCCTACCAAGCCAGCCATCGCGGAGTAGCCGATCAGGGTCACCAGGGTGGTAGTGACTGCCGAGATGATGCCGGGCATGGCTTCTGGAACCAGGACCTTGCGGATGGTTTGCAGTTTGGTGGAACCCATCACCAGCGCGGCATCGACCTTGCCAGCGGAAACATCGCGCAAGGCGGTTTCCACCAGGCGGGCGAAAAACGGAACGGTGCCGATAGTCAACGAGACCGAGGCGGCGATCGGGCCCAGGGCGGTGCCGATGAGCATCGCGGCGAACGGAATCAGGGCGACCATCAAAATGGCGAAGGGAATCGAACGGGTGATGTTCACGATAACCGTGGAGAGAATCGCGTTCAGCCAGCGTACTGGCGCCAGTCCGCCTTTGCCGGTTACATGCAGCAAGATGCCCAGCAGCAGTCCGATGATCACGGTGATCACACCTGAAATCAGGACCATCTGCAGTGTTTCGACGGTCGCTTGGCCTACGGCCTTGAGCACGGTGGGGGTGAAGAAATCCATTGCTTACTTGGCTCCCTTCACGGTAACGGCGATGCCGGTGGACTTCAGGTGGTTCACGATTGCATCCAGGTCCGCGTCAGGAGCCAGCTGCAGGCGCAAGTGCGCGTACTGCTGCTCGCCGAGCTGCTCAACAGATCCGGCCAAGACGTTGACATCGGTATTGAACAAGCGGGAAATGGAAGAGATGACAGGCTGGGTCGCCTGGTCGCCGGTGTAGAGCAGGTCCAGAATCGGGCCCTCGCCCTCCACGCGCGGTGCATCGCCCGGAAGCGGGAGCAAGGTGGAAGCCAAACTGCCTCCGGCATTGGTGATGACCTGTTCGATGTTGCCGTGCTCCACGATCTTGCCGGCTTCAAGCAGCGAGACGGAATCGCAGGCTTGCTTCACGACGTGCATTTCGTGGGTAATGATCAGCACGGTGATGTTCAACCGATCGCGCAGCTTCCTGACTAAGTCGAGGATCTCGTCGGTGGTCTTTGGATCCAATGCACTGGTTGGCTCATCGCATAGCAGGACATCCGGATCGGTTGCCAGTGCCCGGGCGATGCCTACGCGCTGGCGCTGGCCACCGGAAAGCTGGGATGGGTACCCTTTGGCGAACCTGGTCAGGCCCACGAGCTCCAGGAGTTCAGCGACCTTGGCATCAATTTCGGCTTTGGGCGTGCCCACGAGCTCCAGCGGGTACGCCACGTTCTGCTCGGTGGTGCGCGAATCGAAGAGGTTCGCGTGCTGGAAAACCATGCCAATTCGACGTCGCGCATTCCGCAACTCGTCGGTGCTGACGTTGGTCAGCTCCTTGCCGTTAACGGCAACGGTTCCGGACGTGGGCTGGTCGAGCAAGGTCAAGCAACGGACGAGAGTGGATTTACCCGCTCCGGAATGTCCGACGATGCCATGAATTTTCCCGGTAGGGACTTCAAGGCTGACACCATCAAGGGCAACAACATCCTTGCCGTCTTGCTGGTAGACCTTGCGCAGGTCACTGACTGTGATCACTAGGCGTGTTCCTTCAGATTCTCAAAGGGTGTAGAGAGTACCCTCCATTGAATCATCATCGAACAAAATCGCCCGAATCAAGGGGAAATCGTAGTCAAGATTCTTAGTATGAGACCTTTAAGCGGGAGCCTTCGAATATAATTTGCTGATTTGTGACAGAAAATGAACGATTGACTTCCATATAGTGGTCGCGAGGCTTGGCGACCCCGTGTGAAATGGAGCACAAGTAGCTGATTGTTTCAATCTTTACGACTCGGTGATAGGCCAGGCGCCGTCGACAACAGCTTCAGGCTTCGTCTTGCGTAAGTATTTCTGGAAACTTTCGGCCTGTTCTTTCGCCCAACCTATCTGCCAGCCATGCAGCACCATCGGATCTACTTGCAACTGCGGATAGCGTTCGCCCAGCTGGCGAGCGACCTCGACGCAGGCAATTGCATCAGCCAACGAAGTGTGCGCATTTTCGAGGACTACACCGTAGAACTCGCAAGCCGCAGCTAGGGTGCGCTTCCCCTTGCGGAACTTGTCAACCTGCTTATCGATGATGAATGGATCGATCACATTGCCCGGGAAGAAGGGCTCAAGGTCGTAGCGAACGGCTTCGCTGTAGAGCACGGAGAAATCATACGAAGCATTAAAGGCAACAATTGGCGCTTGCTCCGAGGCGAACTTTAACAAGTTCAAGATCTCTTGAACGGACTGTTTCGCCGGGGCGCCTTCGGCCCGAGCTTTCTCGGTGGAGATCCCGTGAACTGCGGCCGCAGCCTCTGGGATCTCGACCCCGGGGTTTACCAGCCACTCGCGGTTGTTCACCACGTTGCCATCAGCATCCAGCAAGACAACCGATGCCGTAACGATGCGCGCCGTATTGGTATCAACACCAGTGGTTTCCAAATCAAAGCCAATTGCCAGGCCCTTATGCCATTCAGTCATGGATATAACGCTACAGCCAAGGCAGGACAGGACGGCCCTGTGAATTGCGTGTTGTGGAGTACTGCAAGCTAATTGGCAGAATAGGACTATGACATCTGACGCAGCCGAAAAGCCCCTGGACTACTCCGGGGCGGTGCATCGCCTCGCAGCACTCGTCCCGGCAGGTGCGGTGCTCAGTTACAAGGACGTGGCAGAACTTCTCGGAAGCGGGGGAGCACGCCAAGCGGGCAAGGCGATGGCAAGCGCGCCGGATGGGACGCCGTGGTGGCGGATCATCCGCTCCAACGGTTCCATGGCCGACGCCCTTGCCGAAACAGCAGAACGGCACTGGATCGCCGAAGAACTGGCAGCCCCGGGCAGGCACGTGAACATGAACAGATACCGCTGGAACCCCAGCGACTTGGCGTGGGAAAAAATTGACGCGCTGCGTACGGCGCTGGGCAACCCCAAAATGTCCGAGATAGATGATCAACTATGAGTATGGAAGAGACCCGAAGCCAGCCCCGCGAAGATGCCACCGCGGTTCTTGGCCAATTGCATTCGGTGAAAAGCCCTGTCCTGGTCACCGGGGCGCCCGGTACGGGCAAGACCCATCTGCTCATCGACACCGCCGTTGCGCATCTGGACGCAGGGCTTGATCCGCAGTCCCTGCTTATCATCGGACCAACTCGACTGACTGCTGCCTCGATCCGTGATGAACTCAGCCGCCGAGCAGATCGGACTTTCACCGAACCCGTGGTTCGCACCTGGTCGGCCTACGCCTTTGATTTGATTCGCCGTGCCCGCGTTGAAGGACTCTTGCCCCAGCTTGAACGCGTTCCCCGCTTGCTCTCCGGTCCGGAACAGGACACCCTCATCGGCCACCTGCTGGAAGGCCATGCCGAAGGCCTCACCGAAGGACCGCAGTGGCCAAGCGAACTGGCCCTGGCAGTAGAGACCCGCGGCTTCCGCAAGGAAATCCGCGAGTTCTTTGACCGTGTTTCAGAGCTCGGATTGGAACCTGCCGACATCGCTGACCTCGGCCAGCAAGCCAACCGTCCCGAATGGCACGCGGCGGCGCTGTTCTACCAGGAATACCGCGACCTGCTGGACCTGGGCAGCGCCGAAGCATTCGACCCGGCAGGGCTGATTACTCGGGCGGCACAAATTCTGGACGACAATGAAGCGTTCCTGCACGCAGAACAAGACCGTTTGGACTTGATCCTCGTGGATGACCTGCAAGAAGCCACCCTGTCGCAGCACCGGCTCCTGGCGCTGCTCGGCAAGGACCGCGCCATGGTCGCTTTTGCGGCACCCGACAGCGTCGTTCAGGGATTCCGCGGTGCCCGCACCGATGAATTGCATCGTTTCGCACAAAATTACGCGAGCACCGGCGACGCGACCTGCCTCGAACTGACCCGCGGCTATCGCATGTCTGAACAGATCACCGAGGCATGGAAACGGATCGTCAGCCGCGTACCGCTGGCCGCAGGCTTGCGCGGGCGGACCATTGAGCCGTTGAACGTGCCGGAACATGAACAATGCCAGGCGCTGGTATTTGAGAATTCCACCTTGGAAGAACGTTACATCGCACAGCGGATAGTGCATCTGAACCTTTACGAAAACCGCAGCCTCGCTGAAATTGCGATTGTGGTGCGCAACGGCTCACAGGTGCGCTCCTTCAGCCGCTTTCTTGAAGGCCAGGGAATCGGCGTGCAGGTGCCACCGGCTGAGATTCCATTGAAAGATGAAGGCGCGGTCCGTCCGCTGCTAGACCTGTTGAACTTGGCCTTCAGCGATTCTGTCACCGACGACCCGCTCCTGATGCAGAACCTGCTGCTTTCGCGCTACGGGATGAGCACCGCTTTGGAAATCCGCCGGATCCGCCAGCTCTTGCGCCAGCAGGAAGCCGCAGCCGGAGGACGCCGCTCCAGCCAAGAGCTGCTTGAATCCTGCCTGCGTGAACCGGCAATGGCCGAGAATTTGGGCAAGCCGGGTTACGGGTTGAACCGCCTGTTGAAGATGTACGCCGCGCTTCAAGACGAACTGGCCAGCGGAACCGCTACCCCGGAAACAGCGCTCTGGGTGATGTGGGAAGCCTCGGGCCGGGCCAAAGCCTGGCGCGAAGAGGCCTTGGGCGCCGGTACTGCGGCCCGCCGCGCCGATCATGACCTGGATGCTGTCCTGTCGCTTTTCCAAGCCGCAGAACGTTTCGTGGATCAGCTTCCCGGCGCCAGCGTGCAGCAGTTCATCGAGCACATCTTGCACCAGGATTTGCCCATGGACTCCTTGGCAACCCGTGCTGCTGGTGGGCAAACCGTCACTGTGCTCACCACCGCGGCCGCTGCCGGAAAGCAATGGCCTGTAGTGTTCATCCCCGGGCTGCAAGAGGGCTCCTGGCCCAACCTCCGGCTCCGTGGCGAGCTGCTCGGTTCCAACGCACTCGCCGATGCCGCGGAGCATGGCATTGAATTCCTGGCCACCCGAACGCCAACGCATCTGGTACGCCAAATCCGCAACGACGAATTACGTAGCTTCAGCAATGCCGTCTCCCGTGCCGGAGACCAGCTGATCTGTACCGCGGTCGATAACGAAGACAGCCAGCCCTCCTCCTTCCTTGACCTGGTCGAGCCACCGGGGCCAGAAGGCAGGGAACCCACTGAGGTTCCGCGCATCCGTTCGCTTCCGACCTTGGTGGCAGAGCTGCGCAGCACCGCCGAGAGGGCCAAGGCCGCAGGCCTCGGGGCAGTACCGGCGCCGGACGATGTAGAAGCAGATAGCTTGTACCAGGACGCCGCCCACGTGCTTGGGCGCTTGGCGCACGCAGATCGCCCAGTGCGAGGAGCACATCCTAGCTCCTGGTGGGGGTTGCGTGAGCTGACTACCCATGGGCCGGTTATCCCAGAAGACCAGCCCCGGCGGGTGTCACCGTCGAAGGTGGAAACCCTGGTGAAATCGCCGCTGAACTGGTTTGTGCAAAGCGCTGGTGGAACCGCCGCCCGCGATTTCGCGGCCTCCTTGGGTACCCTGATCCACTCCATCGCCGAAGAGCATCCCGATGCAAGCGGAAGCGAATACCAGCGGATCCTGGAGCAACGCTGGCCAGAACTGGAAAAACTGGAGAACTGGGAAGGCCAAAGAGACTTCGACCGCGCCAACAGCATGCTCAAGAAGTTTGCCGCCTACTGCGTCACCATGCGCCAGGAAGGACGCGAACTGGTGGCCCGCGAAATGCCATTCCAGATCGAGGTTCCAGCCCCCGACGGCACGCAAATCCAGCTTCGCGGAATTATCGACCGCGTCGAAGCCGACGCCAATGGCAAGGTGAGGGTCGTGGACCTGAAAACCGGTTCCTCTGCGCCATCCAAGGACGCTACGTTGGAACACCCGCAGCTAGGCGTCTACCAAACCGCAATCCAGCTCGGCGCGTTGCAAGAACACGAGGAAACTGCCGGACTCTCGGATGAGCCAGCCGGCGCATCCTTGGTCTTCGTCGGTACCAGCACCAAGGGCGCCTCGGTCCGTGAACAACCATCAATCGGTGAAGAGGATTGGGCCCGCACGCTCATCTTCGAAGCCGCAGCACTTATGGGAAACAGCGAATTCATCACTCGGCACGTTTCGGGAGCCGCAGGGATCCTCGGCAACTGCACGCTGCCCGAAATCTGCCCTTTGTGCGCCCAAGGACGACAGGTCACCGAACCATGAGCAATATCAGATTCACCCCGGAAGAGCTCTCCGCAGCCCTGGGCGAGCAGTTTCCGCCCACCGCCCAGCAGGCAGAGATTGTCGCTGCGCCGCTCGAACCCATGCTGGTCATCGCCGGCGCCGGTTCGGGCAAGACCAAAACCATGGCGGATAAAGTCGTCTGGCTGGTAGCCAACCAACTGGTCCGGCCGGAAGAAATCCTCGGCGTGACCTTTACCCGCAAGGCAGCGGGCGAGCTTTCCGTGCGTATCCGTGCCAAAATCGCGCAGCTTGTGGCCACCGGCCTGCTCAGCGCAGAAGAAACCCGGGACTTCCTGGACCCTGCGGTATCCACCTACCACTCCTACGCCAACACCCTGGTCCAGGACCATGGGCTCCGGCTTGGCCTTGAAGAAGACAGTGCCTTGTTGGGTGCGGCCCAATCATGGCAGGTGGCCCACTCGGTGCTGGAAAGATACACCGGCAACTACGAGCACCTGAACAGTGCCACCAGCACATTGATTGATGCCATCGTTTCCTTCAGTTCCGAAGCATCCGAGCACCTGGTCACCGCACCAGAAGCCCATCAGTGGATTGATGAACTGGTGGCACGCCTGCGCACCTTGCCGATGGACGCAGAGAAGCCGAAGAAGACTACCCAAGTAGCCCTCAAGCTCATCGACAAGCTGGCGTCACGTGCCACCATTGCCGAGCTGGCTGAAGAGTATGCCCGGGAAAAGAAGCGACTCGGGGTGATGGATTACGGCGACTTGGTGGCCCACGCAGCTCATATCGCCCAAGACGTGCCGGCAGCTGCGCTCGCCGAACGAGCCAGCCACAAGGTGGTGCTGCTTGATGAATTCCAGGACACCTCGCACGCGCAGATGGTGCTCTTCTCGCAACTCTATGGTCAAGGCCATCCGGTCACCGCCGTGGGCGACCCTAACCAGTCCATTTATGGATTCCGCGGGGCCAGTGCCGGACAGCTGTTCCGATTCCCGGAAGTCTTCCCGATTGTCCGGGACACAGGCCGGGAAGTTGCCCACGTAAAGCACCTGACCATCGCATGGCGCAATACCGTCAACGTGCTCGCGGCAGCGAATAGCATCACCGCCGGCGGGCCGCAGCATCAAGGCCCGGTCTCGGTCAAGCCGCTGGATTCTTCGGCGCATGCCAAGCCCGGTCGTGTGGTGCTCAACCGTTGCGCGACGGTTCGCGAAGAAGCAGAAGCCATTGCTGAGATGATTGTTGCCGAGAATCGGTCATCCTCCGAGCCGAAAACCAGCGCGGTGCTCTCGCGAAATCGTACCCAGTTGAGCATCATGGGCGAGGTGCTCGCTGAACGGGGCATCAAATACCAGCTCGTGGGGCTATCCGGATTGCTGAGCACCCCCGAGCTCACCGACCTGGTCTCGTACCTGCACGTGCTGGTTGACCCGCTGCGCTCCGATAAGCTCATGCGCTTATTGGCCGGAGCACGCTGGCGATTGGGCGCCGCAGACCTGATGGCTTTCGCCGATTGGTCCCGCCAGCTGGAACGGCGACGAGCCCGTGGCCTGCAGCCAAACCCGGCAGAAGGCGTAGACGCGCAGAGCCCCGAAGAAGAAGCGACTGAAGCGGCCCGCGCCGAACTCAATGATGCCGCCAGCCTCGTTGAAGCACTGGACTTCCTGCCCAAGGAAGGATGGACCAGCAATGACGGCAGGACCATAAGCGCAGCGGGCTACGAGCGCCTGGTGGCCCTGCGCGATGAACTCGCGGGCTTGCGGCTGCTGGCCAACGATGACCTGGAAACGCTGATTCGCGAGACCGAACGCGCCATGAATCTCGACATCGAGGTCGCTTCCCGTCCGTGGATATCTCGCGACAAGGCACGGGCGAACCTCGATGCCTTTGCCGATGTGGTGCGCGAATACTGCCGCAATGCGCCACGCGTTGAACTGGCCGGCTTCTTGATGTGGCTGGAACAGGCAGCCGAAAAGGAAAAGGGACTTCCGCTGCCCAGCGAAGATGCTGATCCGGCGGCAGTTCAATTGCTGACGGTTCATGCTTCCAAGGGATTGGAATGGGACATCGTGGCGGTGATGACCCTGAACGACGGGGTGTTCCCGGGTTCCAAGTCTGACCGGTGGACCAGCGGCGATAAGGCGCTGCCCTGGGAAATCCGTGGCGACGCCCGCGACCTGCCCCAATGGGACACCGAGCAGCCGGCCTTGAAGGAGCTGCTGGAAGCCGAATCGATCTTCAAGGACCAGGTTGAGGACCACCATATTGCCGAAGAACGTCGACTGGCCTATGTCGCGGTGACCCGCGCCAAATCATTGCTGATTTGCAGCAGCAGTGTCTGGACGAGCACCCGTACCAAGCCAACCGCGCCATCAGAATTCTTCACCTGCCTGCTTCCGCTGACCGAAGGCGAAGAATCGCAAGCGGAAATCGCGGTTTGGGTGAAGGACGAGGAGGCTCCGGAACAAAATCCGAGCACTTTGACACCCCTTGAAGCGCTGTGGCCCTACGATCCATTGGAAGGCCCCGTCGTCACGGGGGGCGTGCAAAGGACTCCATACCCGTATTCACGCCGCAACGTCATTGCGGATGTGGCGAAGGACCTCGAATCCGTTTCAGCAGACCATGAGCCGCTGACCAGCTTCGGGCAGCTGTGGGCTGAGGAAGCGGAGAAACTTCTCGGCCAGCGCGAGTTCTTGGCGGGCCGTGAACGCAGCATCGAGGCACCAGAGCACGTGCGTGCGTCATTGTTTGTCGAGCTGGCCGAAGACCCGGTTGGAGTACTGGAGAACCTTCGGCGTCCGGTGCCGCGTCGACCGGGGCTGGCTGCACGGCGCGGTACCGCGTTCCATGCCTGGATTGAAGAGTTCTACGAGAAGACTTCAATGCTGGATCTGGGAGACCTGCAGGAGCCAGCAGATGGCTACCTTGATGAGGCGCTGGACCTTGAATCCATGAAGGACGCGTTCCTATCCAGCGAATGGTCCAAGCAGCAGCCGGCCTATGTCGAGGTGCCATTGGAGACCCGTGTGGGTCCGGTGGCTGTGCGTGGCCGCATTGATGCCGTCTTCCAGATGGATGACGGTACCTGGCTGATGCTGGACTGGAAAACCGGTCGAGTTCCTAGCGGGAAGGATTTGAAGAGCAAGCTAGTCCAGCTCGCGGTGTATCGTTTGGGCTGGTCACGCCTGCACGGTATCCCCCTAGAGGAGATCAAGGCCGCCTTCTACTATGTGGCGGCGGGAATTACGATCCACGCGGAGTATCTCTCCGATGAACAAGAACTGGAACAGATGATCAGCAGCGCGTTTGAACAGCTCGAGGGCTAGCTGCTCGGGCCGCCAAGAAGCCTTTACTTCTCGGTGTCCTCAACGGGCTTGTCATTGTTTTCAGCAGGCTCAGCTGCGCTGATTGGACGTGCGGAAGTCGACTCAGCTTCCGCAGCATCAGTATCCTGGCCGGCGTCCTTGGGCGCGGGCTCTGCCTTCGTGGGAGCACTGCCCATGGCATCAGCCTGAACAGCATCAGTGGCTGGCTGGTCTCCGGTTTCCTCTGGTGCCGGCTGGGCCTTTGGCACTGCACTTTGGGGCGTTGCCGACTTCGGTGGTTCCGCAGCCAGGGGAGTGACCTTGTCGATGTTGATGCTTGGCGCGGCGACGGCGGCAGGCTTTTCTGGAGCCTTCCGGGCCGGCGCTTCTGGTTGGGGAGCCAAAGGACGTGGCGCTTCCACTACCGACAATGGCTGGCCACCGTATTCGGAGATGTTCTGATCCAATTCACGCAGCATCTCTTCGGCCTCGGCGATGCGTTCGTAGTCCTTGGAATCCAAAGACTTCACCAGCCACTGCGCCAAAGCGAATTCGGCGGCCAGCGCGGCACGGCGCATGATGTGCGGATCCGCAGCTTTGCCACGAGCCTCGACATAAGCGGTGAACACGCGCTCGCTGAAGCTCTGGTCTTCGATGGCCGAAAGCCAAGCGAAGTCATCGGCGGGATCGCCGACATGCAAATCGGTCCAGCCCTTAACTGCAGTGATGCTGGAATGCGAAATCTGCAGCTGCTCTTCATCGAAGTCACCGTGAACTACTGCAGCGTTGAACCGCCACAGCGCCACGTCCTCCATGGCGTGTTCCCAACGGCGCAGCAAACGGCTTGGTACCTTGCCCGTGGCTGCGGCGGTATCCAGTTCGTTGAGTTTGCGCTGGCGAATTTCATCGGCAGTGTAGGTCGGCAGGCCTGCCACCTCGACAGCTTCATCGGGGATCTGGTGGATGGCAGCCATGCACTGGCCCAGTGCCTTTGCCAGATTGCTGCCTACGTCAACCAGTTCATCGAGGCTCGGAACGTGTCCGGGCATGTCCTTGTAGACGAAGGTGCGCAGTGGGCCCTGGCGCACGGTACCGGCTACGGCAGGCAACGAAAAGGGCAGTGCAGCGCGGACCTTGGCGGAGAAAGCGCGCAAGGCAGAGAGCTCTGCTTCCAGACGCATGCTTGCCTCGTCATGCCGAGGTGAACGAACGCGCCAGCGATGCTTGAGTGCGTCGACGATCAATGCTGAGTCAAAATCTTCTGCATCGTCGGACAGCGCCGCGAAGCCAACCGGAGTCAATCCGGGGACGGCGGCGGTGGCGATTGCGGCGAGTTCCATGGCAGTGCGTTTCACAAGTTCCACCGTATGCGAGAATCCCTTTTGTATCGTTGAATGACGCACGGAATATGGCGGGATTCACCGGCAACATTCAGAGTTGCGACGAATCTCATTCATCAACGGCTATCCACAATGAGAATGCATCAGGATTCTGGAGCGCTACGTGCATTAGGTTAGAGGTATGGCTCTGGCAGAAACTTATCGAACACCACTTACCGGACTGCACTTTGGGCAGTCTCTGATTGAGCGACCACTGACCGAAAAGCAAGATCCGATGCTTTTGCCTGGCCTGTTTAAACAGCGAAGCACCAAGGTGCTGCTGATCAGTGGTGGTGGCGCGGCAACTGCCGGCTCTGATCTCTTTTTCCTTGACGGCACGGAATATCTTGCGAAAGACTCCGAGCGCCAGGTGTATTTGGGGCGTGCATCAGGCACCGAGTACGTCTTGGCTATCGTTGACGCAGACGACTATGCCTCCAGCGGCATTGAGCGCTGGACGACGCTACGTGAAGGCTTCACCCTGCTCAATGAACTGCATGCGGAACTTTTTGTTGAAGCGCAGGCAATCGCCAACTGGATCCTTTCGGAGAAGTTCTGCCCACGATGCGGATCGCCGGTTACGGCAGCCACGTTCGGCTGGGGCCAGCGTTGCGTGAATAATGGCCACGAGCTTTTTCCGCGCACCGACCCGGCAATCATTGCCTCGGTGATCGACAGCCAAGATCGATTGCTGCTGGGATCCAACGCCACCTTCAAGCACCGGATGTACTCGGTGCTTGCAGGATTCGTCGAAGCAGGGGAGTCCCTGGAGTCTGCCGTGCGCCGCGAAATCTTTGAAGAATCCGGCGTGCATATTGGTGATGTTGCCTACCGTGGTTCCCAGCCCTGGCCAATGCCGCGATCGCTGATGCTCGGTTTCGCTGCTGAAGCCTTGAGCGAAGAACTGGTTCCCGATGGTGCAGAAATCATGGATCTTCGCTGGTTCACACGAGCCGAACTGCGGGAAGCTCTGGAATCAGGAACAATAGACATACCGCGCGGAGTCTCGATAGCCCACGCATTGATCCGTACCTGGTACGGCGAACCCCTTCCGGAGGCCCTGAGCAAGTGACCGAATACGACAATCCGCCAGCAGTCGATTTGCTAGCGGGACTGGATGCTGAACAGCGGCAAGCAGCTGAAACCCTCAGCGGTCCACTGTGTATTCTGGCGGGTGCAGGAACCGGCAAGACCAGAGCCATTACCCACCGGATTGCCCACGGCGTGCATACCGGTATCTACAATCCCACCAGCGTGCTCGCGCTGACTTTCACCACGCGTGCAGCCGCGGAGATGCGTACCCGCTTGCGTCAGCTCGGTGCACCCAGCGTTCAGACACGTACCTTCCATGCAGCGGCCTTGCGCCAGCTGCAGTACTTCTGGCCGCAGGCCGTTGGCGGAACCCTGCCGAACTTGGTGGAACACAAGGCCCCGTTAATTGCGGAAGCCGCGCGTCGCCTGCGCATTTCCAGCGACCGCGCCATGGTCCGTGATCTGGCCGCGGAAATCGAATGGGCCAAGGTGTCCATGCACACCCCGGAAAGCTACGCCAAGATCGCGTCTTCCCGCGAACTGCCAAACGGTCTCGAAGCAGTCAGCATGGCCCGCATCTTCCAGACCTACGAAGAGCTCAAAGATGACCGCGGAGTTATCGACTTCGAAGACGTACTGCTGCTGACCATTGCGATTCTTGAAGACAATGAAAAAGTCGCAGCTAGTGTACGCCAGCAGTACCGCCACTTTGTCGTAGACGAGTACCAGGACGTTTCGCCGTTGCAGCAACGGCTCTTGGATCTCTGGCTTGGCCAGCGCAACGAGCTGTGCGTGGTGGGTGATGCCTCCCAGACCATTTATTCGTTCACCGGTGCACGCCCAGACTTCTTGCTGAACTTCGGCGCGCGCTTCCCGGAGGCAAAAGTGGTGAAGCTGGTACGCGACTACCGCTCCACTCCTGAAGTCGTAAACCTGGCGAATAAGGTGCTGGCCAATCGGCGCATTGAATCCCAGGTCCCAGACCGTAACGTCACCTGGCCCGAGCCACTGGAACTCATCGCGCAACGCGAACACGGTCCGGCCCCTGAATTCTTTGAAGCGACAGATGACGAAAATGAAGCTGAGGAAGTCGCCCAGCGCATTAAGCAGTTGCTCAAAAACGGGCAAGACATCTCCGAAATTGCCATCTTGTACCGCACCAACGGGCAGTCCCAGGCCTTTGAACAAGCACTGACGGCGTATTCCATCCCCTATGTAATGCGTGGAGCCGAGCGATTCTTCTCCCGGCGCGAAGTCAAGGAAGGGATGCTCGCCTTGCGGGCAGGATTGAGTGTTGCCGCGGATACTCCGGTCGCGCAGATGGTGCGCGATGTGCTTTCCTCGCACGGCTACTCGGTGAACGCCCCAAGCGGTGGCACCGGTGCTGTGCGCCAGCGGTGGGAATCGATGTCTGCACTGGTACGCCTGGCCGATGAAGTCGTTGCACTCAAAAAAGAACAAGGCATTGATGCCACATTGCACGATGTGGTCAAGGAATTGGAAGACCGCGCAGCGATCCAGCACGCACCAACACTTGATGGCGTCACCTTGGCCTCGTTCCATGCAGCCAAGGGTTTGGAATGGGACGCTGTATTCCTTGTTGGATTGAACGAAGGCTTGGTCCCGATCTCCTATGCCAAGGACCAAGCGGGCTTCGATGAAGAACGGCGCCTGCTGTACGTGGGTATTACCCGCGCGCGGAAGCACCTGTACCTGTCCTGGTCGCTGGCCAGAACCCCGGGCGGACGTGCGCACCGTTACCCATCGCGATTCCTCGATGGAATCAAATCGGTACGCCAAGCCAGCAGCAGGCAACAAACCACCTACCGCAAGCGCGAACAGAAAATCACGCCGGCAGTCTGCATGACCTGTGGATCGTTCCTGACCAGTGCGAAAGAGCGGAAGCTCAAGCGTTGCGCCTCGTGCCCCGCAGCTTACGATGAGGCGTTATTTGAGAACTTGCGTGAATGGCGATCGGAGATTGCCCAATCCAATGCGATCCCGGCATTCGTCATCTTCACCGATGCGACCCTGATGTCCATCGCGGAGCACCAGCCGGATTCGATCCAGGGATTGTCAAAGATTTCAGGGGTGGGACGAAGCAAGCTTGAACGATATGGCGAGGCGGTTCTTGCGGTCGTAGGCGAGCGCCGCGCATAGGGTTCTCCACAGATTGGTGAACTGGAGCCGAAGCTGTCCAGGCTAGGGCTTAGCTTAAAGTGATGACTTAGAGGGCGGATGGGACGATTCGTGGCCACTGCCGTAGATGAGGAAAGGGGCGAGGTGCAATGCCAGCTTTTCCAAATACCGTCGATTTCGTAGCGCCAGATGAGATTCCAGTGCGGATCCTCCGTTCGGCCAAACGCAAGAAGACCATTTCCTCCCAGTGGCGCGATAACCGGCTGATTATTCAGGTTCCTGCAGCGCTGGACGAAAAAACGGAACGCGCCTTCGTCGATGAGATGATCACGAAGTATCGCAAGGGACGCCAAGCACGCACCGCGGGGCATACCGATGACGCGTTGGAGAGCCGCGCCGCGTCCCTTGACCAGCAGTACTTTGCCGGCGAAGCCGCGCCGCAATCTGTGCGTTGGGTAGCCAACCAGAATAAGCGTTGGGGCTCGGCTTCGTATCGGCAACGCAGCATCCGCTTATCGGTCACATTGCAGCATATGCCCAACTGGGTGCAGGACTATGTGCTAGTCCATGAGCTGGCGCATTTGGTGGCTCCGCGGGCAGGCCACGGACCTAGGTTCCAAGCTTTGCTGAACCAGTTCGAACGCAGAGCGCAGGCGGATATTTTCCTGGAGGCATTCCATGCAGGCTACAACGCTCACGCAAAGGAATTGGGCAGGGCCGAAGATGAGCTTTCTGGCTTTGGCCATGACGAGGAACAATAATCCAATGCAAGAAGGAGGGATGTGCGCTTGTGCACATCCCTTCTTCGAGGTTTTGACCTAATCAGTTTCTTGGATCCTCCGGTTTCCCGGAGTCATCGCCGCCCTCGGTTTCAGGTTCAACATTGTCGAAGCCACCATCCAATAGTTTGCCCAGCGCCGCGTCAAAGTCATCAAACTCGGTCGCGGCAACTTCACGTCGATGCGTGAAGCCCTTAGGATCGGTCAGGTCTTCCGCGGTAGGCATCAGATCTGGGTGATCCCATACGGCGTCACGGCCATCGATGCCACGTTCATCATGCAGGTGCTCCCATAGGGCAGCCGCTTCGCGCAGCTTACGCGGGCGCAATTCAAGGCCAACCAGGGACGCGAAAGCAGTCTCCGCTGGACCACCAGAAGCACGGCGGCGACGCATCGTTTCGCGCAGGTGACCCGCAAATGGCAGGTTCTGAGCGGCCAAGGAGACCACATGGTCAACCCAGCCCTCGATCAACGCCAACGTCAGCTCAAGGTTTTCAAGAGCCTTTTCCTGAGCGGGGGTGCGCTGCGGGGTGAACAGTCCTTCGCCCAGCATCGACTGCAGAGCTTCGGGGTTGGACGGATCAATACCGCGTACTGCATCTTCAATGCGAGACATGTCGATGTGGATGCCGCGAGCATAGGATTCCACGGCACCAATCAATTTGGAGCTTAGCCATGGTACTCGGTTGAACAACCGCGTATGAGCGTTCTCGCGCAGAATCACATACAGCAGGACTTCCTGCTCAGGGATTTCAAGGCCATCGCCAAACTTGCTGACGTTGGTCGCGATAATGCCTGGAGTGGTCCCTGCCAACGGCAATCCGATATCGGTGCCGCCAAGCACATCAGTTGCCAAGCCGCCCAAGGCAGTGCCCAGTTGCATGCCGAACATGCTTGCTCCGAGATTGCGGAACATGCCATCGGAGTTGCCGAGCATGCCCTTCATCTCTTCGGGGATCTGGTCCTTCATTGCGGTGGTGATTGCGTTGGCTACCGACTCGGCAACAGGTTCGGTGACCTGTTTCCAGGTGGCCAAGGTCATGTCATACCATCGTTTGCGAGTCCACACCTCGGTCGCGTGGCCGTTCGACTCGAACACCGTGGCGTTATCCAGCCACAATTCAGAAAGGTTTGAAGCATCGCTGATGGCGTTGTTGCGCGCGTCAGAAACCGCAGGATCATCGCTGGCGTAGGCCTGCAAAGCGGTGTCGGATGCAAGCTTCCAGTTCACCGGACCGGAAGTGGCGTTATTGCTCATCATCGCGGACATCATGGCCTGAGCTTGCTGCATCATTTTCTGCATCGCAGCCGGATCGCCTTGAGCACCAAGGGCATCGCGAAGCTGCGGCGGGAGGTCATTCGGGTCGAATCCGCCACCGAAGAGCTGACCAAACATTGCAGAAAATGGGTCCTGCGGATTGTTTTCGTCGTCATCGCCGTTAGGGCGGTTGTTCGGGGGGTTCTGTGCCATGCCTTTAAAACTACCGCGAGTAGCTGATAGTTCCCATGAATCTGGGCTTCAGTTCGCTTTCGGCACATCGAATACGCCTTGATGCTGATGCTTTTAAACCCGTGGCTTCAGTAGGCTAAGAGTGGGGATGTCTGCAAGGGCGGATCCGCGTATTTTTTGACAGTTGGCGGGAGCAGGATCAGTGCACGTACGGGAACCACAAGACTCGACTCTGGAGCCAGGCAATTCCAGCCGCGCTCCGCAAGGTTCCAAAACCATGAAACGCACCAGCTCCGGCATCGTTGCGCTGCTCCTGATCGGCGTAATGATGTTTCTCCCCACGAATTTCATGATCCGATCACCTGGCCCAGTGTTCAACACTCTTGGCGAGGACAACGGGCACGATGTGGTCTCCATCAAGGGGGCCCAGTCGTACCCTTCGGAGAGCGTCTTGGATCTGTTGACCATTTACGTCCAGGGCGGCGGGCAGAACCGAATCACCATACCTGTCGTACTCGAAGCACTGATCAACCCGGCCAAGGATCTCGTTCCGGAAGAAACGATCATTTCTCGCGGTGTCTCTTCGGAAGAGAAGAATGAACAAAATGATTTCATGATGACCTCTTCGCAGGACCTGGCTGTGGCAGCGGCTTTGACCGAGCTCGATCAGGGCTTCACCGAATGGCTGACGGTTGCTGAGTTCTCCACCGACACAAATGAAAAGGTGCTTGAGCCAAAGGACCGCCTGCTGGAGTTTGAAGGGGAGAAGATAACCTCGCTGGAGCAGCTGAAGGAAGGACTGAACTCCCACGGTGCAGAACCAGCAACCATGACCGTTGGCCGACCGGATAAGCATGGTGTCTACAGCGATGTAGAAGTCACCGTGCGCACCAAGGAAGCCGACAATGGCGAACGCCAATTGGGCGTCTTCCTGGGCAGCGAATACAAGTTCCCCATCGATGTGAGTTTCGGGTTGGAGAATGTTGGTGGTCCGAGCGCCGGCATGATGTTTGCGTTAGCGATCATTGATCGCCTGACCGAAGGCTCATTGGCGGGGGAGCACCACATCGCGGGCACCGGTGAGATTTCTGCCGATGGCGCGGTAGGTCCGATCGGTGGAATCGCCCAGAAGATGGTGGCGGCGAAGAACGCGGGAGCGACCGTCTTCTTGGCCCCAGCTGATAACTGCGCTGAAGCCATCGGCCGTGTTCCTGCCGGACTGGACGTCATCAAGGTTGCTACCCTCTCGGAAGCTCGCCAGGCCTTGGAGAAGATCGCCGCGGGTGAAGACCCGGCGACTTTCACGACATGCGAATAGATTTAGCCGGGCATCAAGGGAAGAATGTGATGCAAGGAAACCAATCTCGTGCACAACGCCCGTACAAGAATTAGGTACACGAGTTCTCTTGTTGGGAACAACGAGAAGAACCCAAAGTAAGGAATAGATAGTGTCTTTCGGATCGGATAGTCCGTTCGGGGGTCCGCCGCGGCCCCAAGAACCACAACGACCTTCCAACCCTTCGGGCAAGAAAGCCTCGCCGCTGACGCTGACCATCTTCGCGGTGGTCATCCTCGTCGCGGTCTTCGTTTTCTTGTCGAATTTCTACGCTGACATCCTCTGGTTCAACCAGCTGGGTTTCTCCCAGGTCTACTGGACTGAACGGATCTCCAAATTCGTGATCTTCTTGATCGCGTTGGTGCTGATGGCAGTTCCCATGTGGTTCTCGATGCGCAGTGCCTACAAGCACCGCCCTGTCTATGCACCCAACACGACCCGACCTGATTCCATGTCGCGCTACCAGGCCCAGCTGGAACCAGTCCGCCGTTTCTTGATGGTTGGCATTCCACTGGTGATCGGCATTTTCGCGGCCGTTGCCGTAGCCGGACAGTGGCAGACCATCTTGCTGTTCTTCAACCAGGTCGGCTTCGGAAGCACTGACCCGCAGTTCAACATGGATCTGGGCTTCTTCGTTTTCTCCCTTCCATTCATCGGACTGGTCAACGGCTTCTTGATTTCGGTCGTGCTGCTCAGCGGCGTGGCTGGTCTGCTGACTCACTACCTCTACGGCGGTATCCGTGTTGAAGAGCGAGGTGGCATTACCGTTGGCAAGGCTGCGCGAGTGCACACTGCAGTCGTTGTCGGAGTCTTCCTGATCTTCCAAGGTGTGAACTTCTGGATTGGCCAGTACGAGACCCTCACCGACCAGTCCGGCCGTGTCGCCGGTGCACTGTACAAGGATGTCCACGCTGTCATCCCTGCGCAGATGATTCTGGCCATCGTGGCAATCCTGATCGCCATCACCTTCGTCATTGCGGCGATCAACGGGCGCTGGCGTTTGCCATTGATCGGCACCGCCATGCTGGTAGCAACTATGATCGTTGCCAGTGGCGTCTACCCGTTCTTGGTCCAGCAGTACAAGGTGGTCCCTTCCCAAAGGGCGCTGGAGAGCGAATATATTGAGCGCAATATCGAGATGACGCGCTTGGCTTTCGGCCTGGATGAAGTCGAAGTTACTGACTACGACGCAAAAATTTCGACCGAGAAGAATGCGCTGGCTGAGGAAACCTCAACCACGGCGAATATCCGCCTGCTGGATCCAAACCTGGTTTCGGCTGCTTTCGCGCAGCTGCAGCAGTTCCGTGGCTACTACACCTTCGCCGAGACCCTGAACGTTGACCGTTACGAGATCGACGGCAAGGTGGAAGATACCGTTATCGCCGCCCGTGAAGTGAACGTCGACCCAACCGACACCTGGGTGAACCAGCACATTAACTACACCCACGGCTACGGCTTGGTGGCCGCCTACGGTAATCGTGTGGCTGCCGGTGGTCGTCCGGACTTCATGCTCGGTGGCATCCCAACCTCCGGTGATCTGATTACCGACAAGGATTACGAGCCGCGCATCTACTTCGGTGAGAATTCTCCGTCCTACTCCATCGTCGGCGGACCGGAGGAAGGGTGGACCGACCAGGAGCTTGACCGTCCAGGTACCGGTGGAGAGAACCAGGACACTCGCTATACCTTCCAGGGCGATGGCGGTCCGAACGTTGGCAACATGTTCAACCGCTTGGTTTACGCATTGAAGTTCGCCTCCACTGACCTGTTGCTCTCGCAGAACGTCAATAGCGAATCGCAGATCCTCTACGATCGTGATCCTCGCGATCGCGTGAGCAAGGTTGCTCCGTACCTGACGCTGGATTCCCAGGCATACCCTGCCATCATCGATGGCCGCGTGCAGTGGATTATCGATGGCTACACCACCTCGAATGACTTCCCTTATTCGCAGCAGCAGCAGTTGGATTCGGCAGTGACCGACTCGCTGACCAACGCTCAGGACCTGTCGTTGACTGGCAGGGTGAACTACCTGCGCAACTCGGTGAAGGCTACCGTTGACGCCTATGACGGAACGGTCAAGCTCTACGCCTGGGACACCGAAGATCCAATCCTGCAGTCTTGGCAGAAGATCTTCCCTACGGCTTTGAACCCGTTGGACGACATGTCGGCTGAGCTGATGGAGCACGTGCGTTACCCCGAGGACATGTTCAAGGTGCAGCGCGAAGTGCTGACCACCTACCACGTGGATAACCCGGATGCATTCTACGAGTCCAACGATGCGTGGGCCGTGCCGGATGATCCAACCTCGTCCGCCGCTGGCGTGAAGCAGCCGCCATACTTCATGTCATTGAAGATGCCTACTCAGGATGAAGCGTCGTTCTCGCTGACCTCGACCTTTATCCCTGCTGCCGCGGCCAATGGCCAGCAGCGCAATGTGCTGTTCGGCTTCCTTTCGGCCAATGCCGATGCCGGCTCCAATCCCGGGGAGAAGTCAGAAGACTACGGCAAGCTGCGCCTGTTAGAGCTACCACGAGACACTGCGGTACCTGGCCCAGGCCAAGCACAGCAGAACTTCGATACCAACACCCGAGTGACCACCGAACTGAACCTGCTGCGTCAAGGTGCTTCGGAGGTCAAGAACGGTAACCTCCTGTCGCTGCCAGTTGGCGGCGGTATCCTCTACGTCCAGCCGGTGTACGTTCAGTCCTCGGGTCAGACCAGCTACCCGACATTGCGTAAGGTTCTGGTCTCCTTCGGTGACAAGGTTGGTTTCGCCGATACCTTGGCTGAAGCACTGGATGAGGTCTTTGGCGGTGAATCCGGTGCAGTGACCGGGGAGACCGAAGGCGTCGCGCCAAAGGATGATCCTAAGGGTGAGAAGGAGCCAACCAAGACTGATACCGAGAAGCTCTCCGAGGCTCTGGCTGATGCGAATGAAGCCATCAAGAATGGCCAGGAAGCGCTGGCCAAGGGTGACTTCGGAGCCTACGGCGAATCGCAGAAGCAGTTGGAGGATGCCTTGACCCGTGCGATGGACGCAGATGCGGCCATCAACGGCACCGAGGTTGAAGGTGACGTGAAGCTGGACGACGGCCAGAATGAGGACGCCGCCCAGTCGCCAGCACCCGAGGACGGTGCTGAAGGCTAAGCATTAGCCCCAGCTGCCCGATTTGCTTTCACTCCGCGATGATGCAAGAATTGTCTAGTCATCGCGGGGTGGAGCAGTTCGGTAGCTCGCCGGGCTCATAACCCGGAGGTCGCAAGTTCAAATCTTGCCCCCGCCACGAATGGCAAAATGGAGATCCGAAAGGGTCTCCATTTTGCGTTAAGCCGCAAGTTGTTAGCTGCCAGGCCAGCACACGAGAATTGGTGTGAGAAACGCCGTCAACCCGTATGCGGGGAGCGAGCGGTCGTGGAAAGTAAATTTTCCCAATGCCAGCTGCCAAGGACATTGAGGAACTGTCCTCGCGGACAGCGCAAGCGGTCGCCGGCATCTGCGGAAGATGGGGTCGTAGGCAGATGCAGTGCCAGGCCGATCGCGGGGCCCCGGCGACTAGAAGGCCCGAAATCCCCTTTGAGCGGGCGATTGCGGTTGCTGCAAGGGCTCTCAGGTACGTTGGCGTGACGATTGCCTGCCGGAGTGGGCAATCATGTGGCGAAAGGCTTCTGGCGCCTTTGAACCCGGGTATCGCTGGCGCACGAACATATGGATAGCACCGAAGAATAATTCGGCTCAGGTGGGACATCCGGGAGCAGTGCGATTAAGGACAATCTTGTCGATTCGCTATTGAGTTCATTAGTTGGTAATGTTGTATTTACCGACGCGGGGTGGAGCAGTTCGGTAGCTCGCCGGGCTCATAACCCGGAGGTCAGAGGTTCAAATCCTCTCCCCGCCACGAAAGTGGAAACGGAGATCCGAAAGGGTCTCCGTTTTTGGTTTAACCGGAGTTCTCGGGTTGGCGCCGCTAGGGGACCGTGGGCAAGCTCCAGTAGGTACTCGATCTGAATCACGATGCTGGAAAATCGGTTAGGTCGCATCTCATCGAGTCGAGGTCCGTCGCCAGCAGGTCCGTAGTGTTGATTTCCATTCAGGCTCGCCAGATGAACCTGATAAGTTTTTCCTTCACCCAGGGACACAGCTCTCTGAGGTGACGAAGGGCACTGCCCCAGGATTAGCCAAGTCATTCACTGATTGGTAATGTTGTATTTACCGACGCGGGGTGGAGCAGTTCGGTAGCTCGCCGGGCTCATAACCCGGAGGTCAGAGGTTCAAATCCTCTCCCCGCCACGAAAGTGGAAACGGAGATCCGAAAGGGTCTCCGTTTTTGGTTTAACATGATTTCTCGGGTTGGCGCCGCTAGGGGACCGTGGGCAAGCTCCAGCAGGTACTCGATCTGAATCACGATGCTGGAAAATCGGCTACGTCGCCTCTTATCGAGTCGAGGTCCGTCGCCAGCAGGTCCGTAGTGTTGATTTCCATTCGGGCTCGCCGGATGAACCTGATAAGTTTTTCCTTCACCCAGGTGAAATTCCGAGGGAATGGTGCAATCTTCCATGCTTCAGGGGCACAGCTCTCTGGGGTGACGAAGTGCACTGCCCCAGGATTAGCCAAGTCATTCACTGATTGGTAATATTGTATTTACCGACGCGGGGTGGAGCAGTTCGGTAGCTCGCCGGGCTCATAACCCGGAGGTCAGAGGTTCAAATCCTCTCCCCGCCACGAAAGTGGAAACGGAGATCCGAAAGGGTCTCCGTTTTTGGTTTAAGCACTAAAGCAATTGGCTGGCAGCGCCTTCGCACTGCCAGCCAAATAACGATGCTTAGATAGCCGAGGGCCTAGCTTTCCAACGCATCGGCCTGCTTGGCCTTAAGGGCAGCCAGGCGGGCTTCAACTTCGGTCTGCTCGCCCAGATCTTCCAAGGACTCGAACTGGGAGTCCAAGCTTGATGCCTGCAATTCTGCAGCACCGCGAACGCGGGCTTCTTCGCGACGGACCTTTTCTTCGAAGCGACCAATCTCGCTGGACGGGTCCATGATGTTCACGGACTTGATAGCTTCATTGACCTGGTTCTGCGCGTGCGCCGACTTGGAACGGGCGACCAACTCATCACGCTTGCTTGCCAGTTCGGTGCGCTTTTCCTTCATCATGTTCAAGCCGCTTTTGAGCTTGTCCACGATTTGGCGTTGCGAAGCGATCGTCGGCTCGGCGGTCTTCATCTCGGACTCAGCCTGCATCTGGCGCTGGATGGCGACCTTAGCCAAGTTGTCGAACTTGGAGGCATCATCAGCATTGCCTGCGACACGGAACTCTTCTGCCTTGTTGGAGGCTGCCAGGGCCTTGTTACCCCACTCGGAAGCTGCCTGCTCGTCTTCGCGGAAGTCGTCTTCCAGCATGCGCAGGTTGCCGATGGTCTGGGCAATCGCCTGCTCTGCTTCAGCGATATTGTCGTTGTAGTCGCGCACCATCTGATCCATCATTTTCTGAGGATCTTCAGCTGCGTCGAGCATCGCATTGATATTGGCCTTGGCCAACTGGGAAATGCGTCCGAAGATTGACTGCTTGATCATGGTTGGACCTTTCTGTCCGTCAAGAAAACACTATGTACTTCAAAACTTCTGGTGAAACCAGTCCGGCAAGCTAGAAGTTGCCGCCTCCTCCGCCTCCGAAGTCACCTCCTCCAAAGCCGCCTCCGCCGCCGAAGCCACCGAAGCCGCCCCCGCCAAAGAAACCTCCGCCGTCTCCGCCATCGGAATGACCGCCATGGCCTCCGCCGCCGAGGATGGTATTGATCAGGATGCCTCCGAGCATTGCGCCACCGATGCCATCAAACATTCCGCCACCACGGCCACGGCCGTAGTTGCCGTAGTTTCCATAACCGCGGGAGTCGCCGACGCCGCCAAATCCGCTGACATCGCTTTCGGCCATCTGCGCCGCCTGGTCAGCTAGCTGAATGGCACGCTGTGCGGAACCAACAGCACGCAGCGGGTCGCTGCCGGAAAGCGCGCGGGCTTCATCGAAGGTGCGCTGCGCCTCAGCAAGGCGGGTGCGAGCCGAAGAACGGACACCACCGCGACGGGCACGAATGTAATCGTCGGTACCGCTGATACGCGATGCTGCGGTGTGCAATAACGAATCCAGCTGTGCCCGGGCTGACTGCTCCTGCTGGACCTGATTACGTGAACTTGACAGTGCACCTGAGAGCGGGCGAACAGCCTCATCGAGCTGGGTAATCAAAGCCAGCGGGTTGTACTTGCCGCTGCTCAATGCCTGCTTGGTATTGTTCAGGGTGCTCTCGACACCAGCCGCTGCACTTGAAAGTTCGGGATTCGACCCGTTGCCTACGAAAGCTTTCGCTTGCGCCAGGTCGCGTTCGGCCAGCGCAATTGCCGACTTCAAGTCTTGCTGGGCCTGCTCCAAGGCTTGGCCGGCTTTGTTGATGGCCTTGAGCAGCACATCGGCCTGGTCCTGGGCTTCTTCCGCATTCTGGATCAAGATCGCGGCATTGGATCGGTCATTGGCCAGTTTCTCGGATGCCTGCTTCAAAGCAGAGGAAGCAAAGGTCAGGCGCTCGGCCGCCTGGTCGGCGTTGTCCTTGATCTGCGATACTGCGCTGGCATCGTATTGGCCAGCGAGTCGTTCCAAATCTGCAACGCGAGCTGACAGCCTCTGGTTGAGAGGTTCCTGATTCGCCGAAACCTCAGTAATGCGATCCTCCGCATTCTGCTCCAGCTGACGCAACTGCTTGAACTCGTTGGCATGCGCCTGCAAGGAATTATTGACCTTTTGGCACCGGTCAATGATTTCATTCAGCCATGAACGCTGATCTTGCTCGGTATCTGGAATATCGTCATCCAATTGCTGCTGCAGGCGGAAGGATTCGGTCAGGTGATTCTTGGCCTGTTCGATATCTTCCACGTAGACCTGAATAGCCTGCTTGCCGTACTGTGCCTCGGCGAAGCCCAGTTCCTGCTGCGAAGAACGGATCGAATCATCCGCAGCCACCAGCAACTGGTCTGCCTGCAGGCGGAGCTTGTCCAGGGGAATCAGCTGCTGCTGCGGGGCAGGAGCACCGTATTGTCCTGGGTGCTGGCCAAAGCCCTGGCCGAGCTGAGAGGTCTTTTTCTTGCTGCGACGGGAAAGAAAAAGGAACCCAACCACAGCGACGGCACCAATGACCAGAACGACAGTTAGGAAGCCTCCGCCGGAGGAAGAGCCGTCGGGGCTGCCACCACCTTCGACGCTGCGCATACCGTCGATGGCGCCCTCAACAGCTCCGGCCCAGTCATTCTCGCCGAGTGCTGGGCTGATCTGGCTGCTGTAGATATCGGTGTCGGCCTTGGCAATTGGGCCGCCATCTGCACCGGCAAAATAGGCCTGACGGGTATCGGTTGCTACCACCAGGATGGAGTCAGCGCTGCCCAAGCCCTTTTGGTTGGCAACCTCGGTGGCCCATTGCTCGGCCTGGTCTGGGTTGGAGAACTCGTCGACGAATATCGCAAACAGGCTCAGTCCGGTATCGCTGCGAAGTTCTTTAATTTCGGACTCCAGGCGCGCTTCGTCCGAACCGAGCACGCCTGAAGAATCGACTACAAAGTCTCCGGGTGGAATTGTTACAGGCGATTCAGCCATCGCAGGTGCCGATAAGCCGAATGAGGCCACCGTTGCCAATATTGCTCCAGCAATGAGCCGTCGAGCTTTCATACGCATGTCTTGTTCCCCACCTGAAATGCATCAGTCAATCTAAAATCGGGAGAAACCCGATCTGGTGATCCCCGAGATTGGGTTCACACTTATGATTGATTCTATTTGGCCTAATGAACAACGTCTACGACATTCAGCTGGCAGAATAGTTAACTCACAGGCGGTGCTCAGACACCACAATTCGATGCCACAGACCAGAGTTGGATAATAGAACTCAAGAGATTCGACAGTTCGAAAGAGGCAAGCCATGAGCCAGACACCGAATGAGCCACGTGGGAACAATGCGGGCGATTCAGCAGAGCCAATGAACAACACCAACAATGATCCAGTTGCTTCGTCCGAACCTACGGTGCGCTATCCGCGAGTGAATCAGGCTCCAAGCGCCAGCGAGCATCCAACCAGCGCTTATCCAGCGCCGGCAGCTGCCAGCACGCAGAACTCGGCCCACTCCCACGGCCAGCATGCCGGTGCCCAGCAAGTCCAGAACGACTCTCCCTATGGTTCCCCTTACGGTACTCCGCCCAGCGGGTCTACGAATTACCCAATCCCACCCGAGAAGCCTTCCAAGGACAAGAAGTCCTTCTCCGGCAGCACGCTCATCGCCGGAATGGTCGCCGCGGCATTGGTCGGTGGCGTCACCGCGGCAGGCACTACCTACCTGATGAATGACAACGCGGGATCTTCCCCGGTCAGCAGCTCGCCACGCGAGGGAGTGGTGATTAACAACCCGGACAAGGTCACCGAAGTCACCGCCGCTGCCGCCAAGGCAAGCCCAAGCGTGGTGACCATCGAGGTCTCCGGCAACGGGGCCGGCGGGTCCGGCTCGGGCATCGTCATGGATAACAAAGGCAACATTCTGACCAATACCCACGTGGTTACCCTGGGCGGCGAAGTTGCCAATCCCAAGATTTCGGTCCAGATGAACGACGGCTCGGTGCACAGCGCCACCGTGGTCGGCACCGATCCACTATCGGACTTGGCGGTCATCAATATCCAAGCCGACGGCCTGGTGCCTGCTACCTTGGGTTCATCAGCCGAGCTGAATGTGGGGGATGCCGCTGTAGCCATCGGCGCACCGCTGGGTCTAAGCGGCACCGTCACCGACGGCATCATCTCCACCCTGAACCGCACGATCTCCATCGCTTCTTCGGCCGTTCCCAAGGAAAGCGACCAGAGCGAGGGCGGGGACGGCAACCAATTCAACTTCCAATTCCCGGGGCAGGAACAAGAACAGCAGCGTTCCAGCGGCTCGATCTACGTGAACGTCATCCAGACTGATGCGGCCATCAACCACGGCAACTCCGGCGGCGCATTGGTTAACGCCAATGGTGAAATCATCGGTGTCAACGTTGCTATCGCCTCGGCAGGCAACAGTGAAGAAGGCGGCTCGATAGGCGTGGGCTTCGCGATCCCCATCGACTACGCAAAGCGTGTTGCCCAGGAACTGATCGACAACGGCGTGGCCACCCACGGTCTGCTCGGTGCCACGGTGACCCCGCAGGGCGCGGCCGGTTCCAACCAGCAGAACGCTTCGGCGTTCTCGGTAGGTGCCCGCATCGTTGAAATTAGCCCTGACTCGGCAGCTGATAAGGCAGGCCTGAAGTCCGGTGACGTGATCACCGGCGTCAACGGCCGAGCAGTGCAGGACTCGCAGACCGTGACCGCGGCCATCCGCGAGATCCCGTCCGGGGGAGAAGTGGAGATCAGCTACCTTCGTAATGGTCAGGAACATACCGCAACGGCAACTGTCGGAGCGCTGTCAAATAACTAAACAATTCGTCATGATGACGCTGTGAAACAAGTGACGCGGGCTGGTGATCAACCAGCCTGCGTCACTTGTTGATCTGGGAGCGATAAACAACCGGTGAACTGCATTGTGTCGATACGATAGAGACTGAAGGAATTAGCCTGCTCCGGTGCCCGGCACCGGTGCGGGCATCGAAGCTTGTAGGAAGGCGCGAATGAGCGAGGAAAGCACCACGCCACTGAAAATAGTGGTCCTGGTCAAACACGTCCCAGATGTTCAATTTGACCGTCACATCGATTCGGGAACGCTGCGTCTTGACCGTGCAGAATCAGTCCTCTCGGAACTTGACGAATACGCCGTGGAAGCTGCTGTTTCCATAGTGGAAGCCAACGGCGGATTCGCCGCCGGGCATGAAGTCATCGCTGCGACCATGGGCGGCAAGGGATCAGGCAACTCAGTCAAGAAGGCCCTTCAGATGGGTGCCAGCTCCGGACTGCACCTGAACGATGAGGCCCTGGCTGGCTCCGACACCGTCGCCACGTCGAAAGCGCTTGCGGCACTGGTTGAACATGCCGGCAACGTGGATCTGGTTATTGCGGGCATGTCCTCAACCGACGCTGAAACCTCAGTGATTCCAGCCCAGCTCGCAGAGCGGCTGGGCTATGCGCAGCTGACTCACGCGCTAGCCGTTGAGTTCGACGCCGCACAGCGTGAACTGGCCATCAAGCGTGATCACCTGGACCGCACCTTGACCCTGAAGGCGAACCTGCCTGCGGTGCTCTCGGTCACCGACCAGGCCAATGAGCCTCGCTACCCGAATTTCAAGGCCATCATGGCTGCCAAGAAGAAGACCGTCACCGAGCTGGATCTGGCTGCTATTGGCCTGGACGCAGCCGCTGTTGGCGCCACCGGCTCGAACACCGAGGTTATCGGAGCTGAAGCCCGACCTGCGCGCGAAGCCGGAACTGTCATCAACGACAGCGGCCAGGCAGGCATCGCCTTGGTTGATTTCTTGGCCGAACAGAAGCTGATCTAAGGAATATTGAACATGCCTTCAGCACTAGTATTTTTCACTGAACTTTCCGCGGCCCCGTCCAAAGCCCAGCGCGAGCTGCTGACCTTGGCCTCCGGCTTTGAGAACCCGGCCGTGGCTGTTGCCAGCCAGGTCAGCGACGCAGCCCAGCAGGTGCTCGCTTCCTATGGTGTGGTGAAGCTTTTCACCGCTTCCAGCGATGCGCAGGCTTTCGGCCGGCACGAGATTTCCGTGCTTGACGCAGCCTTGCAGGTTACCGGCGCCGAATTGGTCTTGCTTGCCAACGACAACTTCAGCCGTGAACTCGGTGCCCGTTTGGCTGTGCGCCGCAACGGTGCGATTATCACCGATGTCATTGGCATCACCGGGGACCTGGTAGCTACCAAGGATGAACTGGCAGGAAGCTACAGCGTTCAGGCCAAGGCAACCAACGGCACCCTCTTCGCCACCTTGAAGCCGAACAGCATCGAGGACGCGCCAGCTGCTTCCAGCACCGTCTTGGCGGTAGAAGAACTGGCTTTGGAGAACACCAGTGATTCCAAGGTCCGTATTGCAGCGGCGGAGGCCAAGGTCGCGAGCGATCGACCGGCACTGACCGAAGCGCGCGTAGTGGTCGCAGGCGGTCGTGGGGTCAACGGCGACTTCGGCCCGGTTGAAGACCTCGCCGATGCCCTGGGCGCTGCCGTGGGCGCTTCTCGTGCAGCTACCGACGCCGGCTGGATCTCGCACGATGCGCAGATCGGCCAGACCGGTGCCACCGTCGCCCCGCAGCTGTATATCTCAGCAGGCATCTCGGGAGCGATCCAGCAGAAGGCCGGCATGCAGACCAGCAAGTTCATCATCGCCATCAACAAGGATGTCGACGCCCCAGTGTTCGAAATCGCAGATCTGGGCATCGTCGGCGACCTGGCCAAGGTTCTGCCGCAGGCAGCCGAAGAGATTCGACGTCGCAAGGCATGATCGATACAGCGCAATTCATTGGTGCAGGCACCCAGCGGGTCCTGGCCTTCGGCGCTCACCCAGATGATCTGGATTTCGGGGCGGCCGGCACAGTAGCGGCCCTGACTGCGGCGGGGGCAGAAGTTCAGTACTGCATCATGACTGACGGCGATGCCGGCGGTTTTGATGATCGAGATCCTGAAGAAACAGCTAAGCTGCGTCACGAAGAGCAGAAGCAAGCCGCCGCCAAGGTGGGCGTGAAGACCGTCCACTTCCTTGGTGAACGCGACGGCTTCCTGGAAGCCAACCACGATGTCATGCGCAAGGTGGTCCGGCTGATGCGCCAGGTGAAGCCAACCATCGTGATTGCCATGCACCCGGAGCGCAAGTGGGATCGGATTCAGGCTTCGCACCCGGACCATCTGGCCTGCGGCGAAGCGGTCACCCGTGCCATCTACCCGGCGGTGGAGAATCCGTTCTCCTACCCGGAGCTGCTGCATGATGAAGGCCTGGAAGCCTACAAGGTGCCTTGGCTCTGGTTGTGCGGCGCTCCGCAGGAACGCGAGAATGCCTATGTGGACATCACCGAATTCTTCGACAAGAAGATGGATGCCTTGCGTTCGCACTTCACGCAGCACCCGGATGTTGCCGCCATGGAAAACTATGTTTTGCAGCAGTGCGAGGAAAACGCCGTGCGTGGCCAGCTGGGCTCGGGCAAGCTTGCCGAAGCATTCCATGCAGTTGCGGTGAACGCCCGCGACACGATTGCAGGGTTCTGACGTTCCAGGCAATGGATACTGAAAAAGAGTTCGGGGCGAAGATCAAGAATTGATCTTCGCCCCGAACTCTTTGGCTAGCCAGAGGTGAGCTGCTAGCTCTCGTCTTCCGCTGCCTTGTCTTGGGCCAGCGGAAGGTCCACCGATGCTTCAGCATCTTCCGATGGAGCGTCAGGGATCTTGGACCCTTCAACGGTGATGTGAAGGGCAATCACGTCATCGGCTGGAGACAGTCCCGCCGCGGCATCTTCACCGGTGCTGGAAACGATCACGGAGACGCTGCCGGACTCATGCACGGCCCATGCAACATACTGTTCCGAGCCGTCCAGGGCCGGCAGCTCAGAGAGCTCCACACCCACAGCGTTTTCGGACTTCGAGGAGCTGAGCACCGCTTGCCCTCCGCTCTTCAACTCGACGGTCTGGGTGACTGCATCATCGGCTTTGGATGCCTTGGACGCCTTGGTGCCTCCATTGAGCAGGGAGAAAATGACCACCGCTAGGACAACGATGATGGCAAGTCCCGTGACTGCGAAGATCCAGCGCTTAGGCTTTTTCTTGGCGGCGCGTGAACTGCTGGCCACTTGGCTCACCAGATCTAGACCCAGGTTCTCGTCCTGGGGCTCGTCGCGGTGCTGAGAATGGCTACCGTTCATTGTCTTGGATTCTCCCGAAATGTAGTCGGCACAGTTCAATACCCGTAAAACTGCGGGTACAGACTCGAGCCTACTTTATAAAGATTAGGTAAAGCTGTATGCGTGGCGCTGGCGTGCTGGTACTTTATGCGCCAGCGAAGCCGTGCTGGCGCCAAGCTTCGAAGGCAACAACCGAAGCGGTATTGGCCAGGTTCATCGATCGGCGGCCTGGAAGCATCGGCAACCGGACCAGGCCGTTGACGCGCGGATGCTTCTTGTCCTCCGCGCTCAGACCAACCGATTCACGGCCGAAGAGCAGGATGTCGCTGGTCTCGTAGTTGATATCCGAGTAGACGGTGGTGCCTTCGGATGTGAAGGCAAAGACCCGGCCTTCGCCCAGCGCTTCAAAAGCAGCGTCAAGATTTTCATGCACCGTGACGTAAGCCAGATCATGGTAGTCCAATCCTGCGCGACGCAGGTTGGCATCCTCGAAGTTGAAGCCTAGCGGCTTGACCAAATGCAGTTCTGCGCCGGTGATGGCAGCTAGGCGGATAGCGTTGCCGGAATTACCCGGGATCTCTGGGGCATTGAATACGATACGAAACACTCAACCAGTTTAAGCTCTCACCAACAAGAATTATGCCATTGACCTTAGTACATCGCTTCACGTAACTGCGCCAGGGCCAGGCGATCGACGACATTCGGTGATGGGCCAGAGCCCAAGAAGAGCTTCAACTCGCGCATCAATCCGGCCGCATTGAGCACATTCGGAGTCGACGCAAGTGTTGGATCGGCATTGCGTCGGTATTCAATGACCGGTTCGTGGTGATTGCCGTTGGAAGAAAGCACCAGGGTGAACGCAACTACGTTCATCTGCATGAATTGCCGTTGCAAACCGGAGATGGAGAACTGCGGAGGCTGCGTCAGCTTATTGCCGTGGCGCAAGACATTGCCATCAAAGGAATAGTAGCCATCGGGAAGAGTCATCGTGTTGATCACTGCCATGCGGTAACCGGCAAACAGCACATGATCGTAGTGCCCCGACGCCGGCGAACGCAGGCCATTGACCAAACGGGCCGCTGGCAAGATGTTCAGGACATTCTTGGAAAGCAGGTTGATGGTCTGCGCCTCGCGGATCAGCCGCGCACGGTTGGAGAACAGACCGCGTTTTCGGGGCTCCCCGTGCACCCGCTGCTCGCAAACCTTTTTGTCCAGCAACGTAAAAGACGTATCCGAAAACGGTGGAACATATTCGGTGGGTAACTGGGCCTTGGGCTGTTGAGGGCTCTTTCGCAAGCGTTCGTCAAAGGGACGGGCGCTGAATCCGGCGCGTGGAGCGTTGCCCGGGGCTTGGAAGGTCTGCTCATAACCCAGCGGAGACGCCATCTCGTTGAGCTGCTGGAAAGCGCGCTGTACTTCCTTGAACTTTTCTTCGCTGCCACCGAGATCCGGATGGGTCGCGCGAGCGGCCCTTCGGTAAGCGACCTTGATATCTTCCATGCTCGCAGTGGGCGCGACACCAAGAATTTCGTACGGGCTTGGTGTGCTCATTGAACGGAAGAATCCTCTCGGTGAAAAAGACCGGATGGTCAGTGTTCACCAGTTTAGCGAACCCAACCCAGCAAATTCTTTGTAGAAGCGTCAAGTTGCTGGGTAATCTCTATGCTCATGAGCTCGTTTGTTCGCGCCGGAAAAATCCGGATCATCTTTCACCCCGCCTCAGGCCGAGGACGGGGCATGCTCCGCGCCCAGCAGCTTGCCCACGCGCTTGGGAAGCTTGGGCTGGATCATGCGCTGGTTGATACCTCGGCGACGAGCGTTGAACAGGTGGGGGACCAGCTCAGAGCTTCGCGTGCGATCATCATCATTGGCGGTGACGGGCTGATCCACCACAGCATCCAGCATGTTGCGCGAACTTCGATTCCCGTCGGTGTCATCCCGGCCGGCAGTGGCAACGACTTCTGGCGCATGACAGGGGACGCGAACGCAGAAGAATCATTGGCCAAGGTGATTGCATTCTGCAAGCAGCCGGGAGCAATTACGCCCATCGACGTGCTGGAGCTACGGTTTGACCAAGCCGGTAGAACACGGCGCTATGCACTGGGCGCAGTGTCCTGGGGCTTTGAAGCCACCGTCAACGCGAAAGCCAACGCGTTGCCACGCCAGCTAGGAGCACTGCGGTATATCGCCGGATTGATCCTGAGCATCCCCCAGCTGCGCGGATGCCCTAGCGAAGTAAGGGCCGACGGGCTGAGATTCAGTGGAAGTGTCCTGGCCGCCAGCGTGGCGAACATCAAATCACTAGGTGGAGGAATCGGGCTGTTCCCACATGCTGACTTCACCGACGGCACCGCGGAATTGGTTATCGTACGGGGGCCAAGGATTCTGCGGGTCCTTCCATATCTGGCAAGGATCCTCACCGGCGCACCGCACCCATGGAAAGTCAGCGCAAACCTCACGCAGGCCCGAGTAGAGACATCCCGGCACAGCTATGCTGACGGGGAATGCGTGGGGGATGGGCCCTTCGACCTATCTGTTATTCCCGCGGGGATCCAGCTGATTTCCTAAACCGATAGTCGCAGAAGAGCATGCTGTCCTCTTCAAATAGGGAATGCAGCTCGAAGGCGTGGAAAGCCTGCCGATCGTGAACCGCTATTCTCATGCCATCACCTGCCACAACCACCGGGGAGTAGCTGATGCAAGCCGAATCCACGGCGCCAGCCGCGGCGAACTGCCCGAAGACATGAGGACCGCCTTCAGCATGGATGAAGCCGTACCCCTCGGAATGCAGATAAGCGACAATTTCCTGCGGATCACACCCGCCGTCGGTGTCAGAAACCTGCACGAGAGTGACATTGGGGCCAAATGACCGACGCTGCTCGTCAGTGACCTGAACGCTAGTGAAAAGCAGAACAGGAACCGGGGATTGGACAAACACCGGGGCCGTTGGCTCCAGATGCAATCCTCGTGAAATGAGCGCCAGCACGGGCTGTGATGGCAGGCCATGCTCGATACGCCACGCCATGTCCTCGGCGGACAGGAGCTGGCCTTCGTACCCTTCGGAACGAACTGTTCCAGCACCCACCATGATCACGTCGGCAAGCCGGCGCAAGAGCGCGAAAACCCTCCGATCGCCCGGGGAACCCAATGCTGCGGAGAGTCCATCAGCCTGGGAACTCCCGTCGATGCTGCTGACGAAGTTGAAACGCACGAAAGGGCGTTGCTCGCTGGAGTAGCGCTCAAGCAGGAACTGGTCATCAACCTGATCTGCAGGTTGGGGAAGCAGGGCACGCATCTGGAAAACTCCTTACTTGCTGACTTCGCGTTCTGGGTGAGCAGGAGGATTAACTTCCCCCATGTTGTGGATCTGGTAGGCAGGCTCCCTCCACCCTTGCGCTGCTTCGAGCAGGCGTACTGTCTGCACCGATTCAGGAATATTGTGCATCCGCAAAACACGGGCACCGTTCATGGCGCAAATCGTAGCTGCCACCATGGAACCAACCATGCGCTCGGCCTTCGGCAAGTTCAAGGTTTCGCCAATGAAGTCCTTATTCGAAACCGCTGCCAAGGCCGGGTAGCCCAAATCAGCGAAGGCTTGGAACCCAGCGGTCAGATCCAACGTGTGGCGGGTGTTCTTGTTCAGGTCATGGCCCGGATCAACAATGATCTTTGCCGGAGAAACACCAGCGTCCAACGCAATTTGGATTTTCGCCAGCAGATACTGGCGGATCTCGGCCACCACATCGCCATAGCGAGGGCGCGGGTAAATGGTGCGGGGCTTGGCTAGCGAATGGGTGATCACCACGTGCACATTGTTCTTGGCCACCACCTGAGCTAATCCTGGGTAGGAAAAGCCAGTGGTGTCATTGATGACATCAGCGCCGGCATCAATGGCAGCCTGCGCCACCTGTGGATGGAAGGTGTCGGCAGAGATAATCACCGAACTGCGCTTACGCACTTGATGGATAACCGGCACAATTCGCTCTGCTTCCTCCTGCCACGGTAGCTCTGGGCCCGGGGAGAAGGGAACTCCGCCTATATCCACCCAATCAGCCCCCGCTTCGACCGCACGCATGGCAGCGGCCACCGCATCATCCAAGCCAAAGGTCGACCCGGCATCGTAGAAAGAATCCGGGGTGCGGTTGATCACGGCCATCACCGCGATCCGTTTTGAGAAATCCAAGGAGCGCTGGGCGAAATCATGGACGGGAACCAAGAAGTCAGGCTTGAACATGCAGGAAGGCTCCCTTAGCTGGATTCGACAGGTCATCAGTTGTTCCTCTATTCATACCACCGACCACGGTTCGGAGACAGAATTCGCCCGCTGATCTCGCTAGGCTTAGATCATGCAGTTTTCACACCTCTCCGCAGAACATGGGCAATGGATCGCCGCCGCTTGTGCCTCAGCCGACCCCAGCACGGTAGTAGCCCAAGTCCCTCATGGCTATGAACGCTATGTTCGCATCCTGCACCCGGCCTTGGATGAAGATGACCAGCTGGTGCGCTGGGAGACAGTGGCGAAGAGCCGCAAGCACATCATCACCGCCGCGGATCTTTTTGAAACCGTGGCCGGACTGGACGCGCAAGGCAATCCCGCAACGGAAGATGCCTGGGTAGACACCGATCTGCCGCTGGACCAGCTCCCAGGATCGCAATGGCAAGCACTAGCCGCCGAACTGGTCGAGGTTTCCGCCAAAGACCAGAAGTTCGTGGTGGGTTTGTGGGCCGGTTACGCCTTTATCGAGGGCGGGGAGCGCATCCAGATTGAGCGCGAGCCGGATCCTGCATTGAGCGATGACGAGAACCAGCGGGTTTACGAGTTGGCGCTCGCCGAGGCGCAGAAACCTGCCTTTGGCCCTGGGATCATCCAGGCAGAACCGTTTGCCCTGGGTGGCGGATACCGGAACTACCACCTGTTCGAAGCGGACGCAGAGTTCCTGGCGCAGCCCGAATGGGCGAGAACTGCCGACGGCGCCCAACGCCAGCGCCCGGCTCTGGCTTTTGCGGCAGACCGCTCTTGGATGCTGTCAACCGAACCATTTGATGACTGCACCATCCTGGGTGGTCCAGCTTCATTGATTGAAGCGATCTTGGACAATCCGGTGCTGGAAGCAATTGAGGTCGGCCAATTCACACGGATCGGCCATTCAAACTAGGGCGCCCAACCCCGTACCATTGAAGTGTTATGAATACTTCCGCCGTATACTTGGATCACGCGGCAACCACCGATCTGAATCCAGCAGCTCTGGCTGCCATCACCGAACAATACTCCCGCACCGGAAACCCGTCTTCTCTGCACGGGGCCGGACGACGCGCGAACCGTGCGGTGGATGATGCCCGCCAGGCTATCGCCATGGCCGCCGGAGCGCATTCCAGCGAATTGATCTTCACATCTGGTGGAACTGAATCGGATAATTTGGCGCTGAAGGGATTGTTCTGGAACCGCGTGGCTTCCAATGAGCAGGCGCGTGCCATTGTGCTCACCGGCATTGAGCACCACGCGGTCCTGGATACGGCTACCTGGTTGCAGGACCATGAGCATGCCACCTTGCTGTGGCTAGCCGTGGATGAAGACGGTGCAGTTGACCTGCAGGCGGCCGAAAAGCTGTTTGAAGAGCAGCATGAGCGGATCGCGTTAGCGACCTTGATGTGGGCCAACAATGAAGTCGGCACCGTTCAGCCGATTCGTGAATTTGCTGCCTTGGCTGGCAAGTACGGGATCCCGGTGCATTCGGATGCGGTTCAGGCCTTTGGCGCGGTCGAGGTCGACTTTGCCTCCTCGAATCTGGCGACCATGGCGATTAGCGCGCATAAGATCGGTGGCCCGGTAGGCATCGGAGGACTGCTGGTTCGCCGCGATATCGTGCTCACCCCGGTCCAGCACGGCGGTGGACACGAACGCAAGCTGCGTTCGGGAACCTTGAACGCTGCCCACGCGGCCGGCTTTGCCGCTGCGGCTACGGCGGTGCGTTCTGAATTGCGGCAGGAAGCCGCGAGGCTGAGCGAACTGCGTGAATACGCGGTTGAGAAGATCAGCGGCTTGATCCCGGAAGCGGTGCTGAACGGTCCACGGGATCAGGGTAATGAGGGCAAGCGCCTCCCGGGCAATCTGCACTTCACCTTCCCGGAATGCGAGGGGGATTCCTTGCTCTTCGGCTTGGACATGGTTGGCATCGCATCGTCCACCGGTTCGGCGTGCACCGCTGGTGTTCCGCAGCCTTCGCATGTTTTGCTGGCTATGGGACGCGATGCGCGCACCTCACGCAGTGTGCAACGCTTCACATTGGGGCATACATCCACACGCGCAGACGTTGACGCATTATTAGAGGCTTTGCCCCAAGCGTATGCTCAGGCAAAGAAGGCTGGCATGGCAGCCGATGAAAGCAGCATCCACACGGCAGGAACAGGTTTTACACGATGAAAGTACTAGCAGCGATGTCCGGAGGCGTGGACTCGGCGGTGGCCGCAGCCCGCGCAGTTGAAGCCGGCCACGATGTCGTCGGCGTGCATCTGGCCCTGTCTCGCATGCCAGGCACCCTGCGCACCGGTTCGCGCGGTTGCTGCACCTTGGAGGACTCCAACGACGCATGGCGTGCCTGCGACAAGCTGGGCATCCCATACTACGTTTGGGACTTCTCGGACCGCTTCGCAGAAGACGTGGTGCAGGACTTCGTGGATGAATACGAGGCTGGCCGCACCCCGAACCCCTGCATGCGATGCAACGAGAAGATCAAGTTCGCCGCCCTGCTGGAAAAGGCACTGGCCTTAGGCTTCGATGCGGTATGCACCGGCCACTACGCCAAGGTGTTGCGCGATTCCGAAGGCAACCCGGAGTTGCACCGTGCCGCAGACTGGGCCAAGGACCAGTCCTACGTTTTGGGCGTGCTGACCCAGGAACAGCTGGAGCACTGCATGTTCCCGCTAGCCGAGACTCCATCCAAGGCAGAAGTTCGCGCCGAAGCCGAAGCGCGCGGACTGACCGTGGCGAACAAGCCAGATAGCTATGACATCTGCTTCATTCCTGATGGCGATACCCGTGGTTGGCTGGCTGAACGCATCGAGATGAAGCCAGGCGAGATTGTCGACCACGAGGGCAATCCGCTCGGTGAGCACGAAGGCGCCCAGGCCTTCACCGTTGGCCAGCGCAAGGGTCTTCGCTTGGGCCGCCCGGCTGCCGATGGCAAACCGCGCTTCGTCCTGGAAATCCGCCCAAAGGACAACAAAGTCATCGTCGGCCCAGAGGCCCTGCTGGCTGTGGACCAGCTGCGCGGCATCCGCATTTCGTGGGCTGGCCTGCCGATTGCGGAAGTCTTCAGCGGAGACAAGTTCGACTGCATGGTGCAGGTGCGCGCGCACGGCGATCCGGTCGCTGCAGTGGCCCACATGGAGCGCTCCGAAGAAGGCCGCGACGAGTTGGTTGTCAACCTTCCCGAAGGCATGCGTGGAGTCGCACCAGGCCAGACCATGGTCGTCTACCAGGACAGCCGAGTGCTGGGCCAAGCGACCATCGACTCTGCTCGTTCCAGCGCCTGGGATTCCAGCAAGGTCAATTAATTAGCCAAGACAAGAAACCCTTGGTTCAGTTCGAAATAGTGAACCGAACCAAGGGTTTCTCTGCGTCGTGATTCAAGCTAGACGAACGATCAGTTGCGGGGGAACTTGATGCCCACCGGCAACGGCCGAGCGGGCTCGGTATTTTTCGCACGGCACTGCCTCCGGTCTGCCTCCAGTAGCCGAATGGGGCTTGCTGGCGTACTAGGCGGGTTTGACTCACCTGGCCTGGCCATTGAATCAGGCTGCCACGCCCAGAGCGCCACAGAATTTCCTGGCCGCCAGTGCACTGGCCGCAGTGATCAAGGTGGATTGGAATTTTCGAGGGGACGCTTCGGCGAAGGGTCAGCAGCGGCAGCTGGGTAGTGATGGGACGCTTCGTCGAGAACAACGGATCATTCCAGCCGGCCGAATCGATTCCATCCAATCCGAAAGGCTGCTACGAACTGGATGCGCGAGCGGGCTCCGGCGGCAAATCCCAAGCCCCCGGCTGGGTCCTGCCCAGGGCACGTTGGTGGAACCTGAACTGGATGATGATGGAAACCATCCGATGGCATCCACTTGCATGACCGTCGCGAAATGGTCGCACAAGGTGCGATCGCAGCGAAATGGCACGAGAATAACGCAACGGCGAAGGGCGCCGGACCAGGATTGGTCCGGCGC
>NZ_JBOGEG010000024.1:0-57413 GCF_050701915.1 Glutamicibacter sp.
GCTCACTTTCGTGAGCCGGAGGCTTTGCCGGTATCGGCCCTTATCCCGTCATCCCCATGACGGTCTTCGGGAAACTTTTACTCTGCGGTTGGCAGTACGAACGAAGCGTCGATTTCAATCTTGACCTTGTCGCTGACCAGGACGCCACCGGCTTCCAGTGCTGCGTTCCAGGTGATGCCGAATTCCTTGCGGGAGATGGTCGTGGATGCGAAGAAGCCGACGCGGGTTGCACCGAAAGCGTCCACTGCTTCGCCGCCTAGCTCTGCTTCGAATTCAACTTCCTTGCTCACGCCGCGGATGGTCAGATCGCCAACGAGAACGAACTCGCCGGCGTCGCCCTTGACCGCAGTGGACTTGAAGGTCATGGTTGGGAACTGCTCGGCGTTGAAGAAGTCCTCGCCCTTCAGGTGGCCGTCGCGGTTGGCGTCCTTGGTGTTGACCGATGCGATCTGGACGGTTGCCTCGACCGTGGAGTCTGCCAGGGTCTCGCCGGTGGTCAGGGTTGCATCGAATTCGGTGAAGCTGCCGCGGACCTTGGAGATGCCTGCGTGGCGAACCGAGAAGCCGATCTCGGAGTGCGATGCGTCGAGGTTCCAGGTTCCGGTGGTCAGTGCAGATGCAGTCATGTCTAAATCCTTTCGTCGGGCCATCAAGTAGTTGACGCCTCAATTTGTTTTGCTGATACCAGTATGACACTAATGAAGTTGAAGCGTCAACCACTTTTCCCGAAAAAGTTTCAAATGAGCCCTCAATGGATTCATTTTCACTATCTGACTAGGAAAGTTTCTACTGAAATTATTTTTCGCTCATCCCTTTACTCCTACGTGTACATGGCTAGACTGAGGCCATGAACGCAAATACCCCAGATCCCGATCATGCCCAAGAAGAAGCCGAGCTATCCGCAGAGCTAGAGGAAATCTGGCAGGAAGAATCCATCACTACCGCTGCCACGACCGAAATCGCCGATGAAGTCGACGGCGAACTCGGCACCCGGGATCAGCAGTAGGTAGATGGCCTCCACCTGTTTCCATCCTGCAAGCAAATCCAACAGAGCGAAACCAATCTCCAGTGAATCCTCGGCGACATTAAACTGGATCCCCGGCATCGCGATGCCGGGGATCCAGTGCTTAAGCTATGCAGTTTTCATTGTCTTGGTTAGGGGTTGGAGACCAAGCCTTGTCCAACCATCCATTCGAAGGCAACATCCGCTGGCTCACGACCAACGACGTCCACCTGGTAGTTCAGGTCCATCAGGACCTGATCAGTCAGCAACGGAGCGATCTTGTCCATGATCTGCTGGATTTCCGGGTGCTTTTCAAGGAATTCTCCGTTGAAAGCCGGGGCGGCGTTGTAGCTTGGGAAATACTTGCGGTCATCTTCCAGCACGGTCAAGTTCAGCGCCTTGATGCGCCCGTCAGTGGTGAAGACTTCACCGAAGTTGCACGCGCCATTGGCGGTTGCCTGGTAAATGGCACCGACGTCATACAGGCCAATGTTGTCCTCCGTCACCTCTGAACCACGGTCGATATCGTAGTGTTCCAGCATTGGAGTCAGACCATCGCGACGCGAGTTGAATTCCGGGTCGACGCAGAACGTCAGGTCCTCGCGGTCAAGCTTCTGCAATTCAGAAAGCTTGGTGATTCCCAGCCGCTTGGTCGTTTCTTCGTTCATCGCCAAGGCATAGGTGTTGTTCAACGGTGCCGGATTTCCCCAGATAATTCCGTTGGCAACATCCTCGTCATGCACGGACTGCCACTGCTCTTCTTCACCCACTACCGGCGCTTCGTGGCCCAAGTAGGTCAGCCACGCGGTACCGGTGTACTCCCAGAGCACGCTCGCGTCGCCGGAAAGCAGCAGCTGTCGTGCCGGCTGGGAGCCAGGCACATTGGTCAGGTCGGTGACGTCATACCCGGCGGCCTTGAGCGCGATCACGGTGATCTTCCCCAGCAGCAGCTGCTCGGTAAAGGCCTTGGACGTAACGGTCACGGTGGTGTCTTCAGCGTTCTCGACCAGCGGCTTGATGTCGGCCGGGCCGGCTTTGGGCACCGTACCGGTCGATGGGCTAAGCCCGCATCCAGTCAAACCGATCAGCGCGGCCATGGACAGCACGGCGAATTTCAATTTGCGGTTCACGAAAGTCCTCTCGGTCGGGCCACCTGTTCGACGACGCGGCCAAGCCAGTCAATCGTCAATGCCAGCAAGGCCACTAGCAACGAGCCGGCAATCAGCACCACATTCAGGTTCAGGTTCACACCCGTGGTGATCAAGATGCCCAGCCCGCCGCCGTTGATAAAGGTTGCCAGCGTTGCGGTGCCTACCAGCAGCACCAAGGCCGTGCGGATGCCCGAAAGCATCACCGGGACGGCCAACGGCAGTTCAACCTTCAACAGCACGGACATCTGGCTCATGCCGATTCCCCGTCCGGCTTCCACCAGGCGTTCGTCAACCTGCTGCAGGCCAACAATCGTGTTGGAGAGCACCGGAAGAATCGCATAGATCACCAGCGAGACAATCGCAGTTTTCGGACCGAAGCCCAACCAGAAGGCCAAGAGCACGATGACGCCAATGGCGGGGGCGGCCTGGCCGAAGTTGGCAATGGCGCGCACCGCCGGAGCTGCCTTGCGCAGTCGCGGGCGGGTGAGCAGCACGCCGAGCGGAATAGCGATCAGCAGGACGATAAGCGCCGAGATGACCGTGATCTTCAGGTGGTCAAGGGTGTAGCCCCAAATCGTTGCCGGATCCAGCGTCTGCTGTTCGGTCTCGGTCAGGTCGGCGGTCACCAGCCAACCCACCAAGATGGCAAAAGCAGCTGCGATTCCGGCGATCTGCCAAATCAAGCTGCGGGTTTCGGACCTCATGCCGATTCACCACCCTGCTCGGTGGCCGCACTATCGATATTCACGACGTTAATGGCACCCGAATTCAGGCCAACCGGTGCCTCATGATTAGCATCCGTGGTGTTGTTCGCGGCGGCGATCGCCTCCATGACGGTCTGCACGGTGATGACACCCGTGAGCACATCACGGCGCCCCGTTACCAACGCCGACTCCGAACTGGCCACCAGCATGGTGTCCAGTGCGTCGTTCAAGGTTGCCTGCTCACCGACTACCGGCATGGATTCATCGTAGGTACCCTCGATGATCTGGGCACGCGACAGCTGCCGGCGGTCCATACGGCGCAGCGGACGTCCACGCGAATCGAGCACCACCGCGTATTTGCGCCCGGAACCCTGCAGTTGAGAGAGCACATCCGAAGCGTTCTTGCCCGGGGTCGTGGTAACCGCTTCTCCCAGCTCCACTTCGTTCACCCGAGTCAGGGTCAGCTGCTTCAACCCGGCACCCGAACCGATGAAGTTCTCCACGAACTCGCTGGCCGGATTGGCCAGGATCCGCTCTGGGGAGTCGTACTGCTCCAACTGCGCACCTTCGTTGAAGATCGCAATCCAGTCGCCGAGCTTCACCGCTTCATCGAAGTCATGGGTCACGCACACAATGGTCTTCTGAACTTCAGACTGGATGTTCAGCAGCTCATCTTGCAGACGCTGGCGGGTAATAGGGTCAACCGCACCGAATGGCTCATCCATCAGCAATACCGGAGGATCCGCTGCCAGCGCACGGGCGACGCCCACACGCTGCTGCTGGCCGCCGGAGAGCTCCTTGGGGAAACGGTCCCGGTAGAGTTCTGGATCCAGGGAGACGAGCTCCAGCAGCTCGTCAACGCGGGCAGCGATCTTTTCCTTGGGCCAGCCCAGCATCTTTGGAACCATGGCGATATTGGTAGCCACGGTCATATGCGGGAAGAGGCCGCCGGCCTGGATCACATAGCCAATGCGGCGGCGCAGCTCATCACCGTTCATGCCGGTGACATCTTCGCCATCGATAACGATCTTGCCGCTGGTTGGCTCGATCAGGCGGTTAATCATCTTCAGCGTGGTCGTCTTGCCGCAACCGGATGGCCCCACGAACATCACGATGGATCCGGCAGGGATCTCGAGGGTCAGGCCGCCTACGGCCGATTTCTTCTGTCCCGGGTAAGTCTTGGTTACTTCTTCGAGCATGATCGAAGCGCCGGTGACATTCTGGGCCATGGCATTTTCGGAGATCTTATGTTCAGACACGGATACCTCGCGGGGTAGTCAGTCGGCCAATGCCGAGCAAAATCAAATCAAGGATGAGCGCTAGGATGACGACGCCAACTACGCCGGTGATCACGGATTCCAGGGAGTTCGCGCCGCCAAGACGCGAGAGTCCTTGGAAAATGAACCCACCAAGGCCTGGGCCCAGGGCATAGGAGACCACCGCGGCGACGCCCATTACCATCTGGGCTGAAATACGCACGCCGGTCAGGATCACCGGCCAAGCTATGGGGATTTCTACCGATACCAGCGTCTTCAGCCGGCTCATGCCGATGCCGCGCGCTGATTCGATAATGGTTGGTTCGATATTGTTCAGCCCTACGATGGCGTTGCGCAGAATCGGCAGGGCCGCGAAGAACGTCACCACGATGACTGCCGGCGTGACGCCGAAGCCCACGGGAACAATAAGCAAGCCGATCAAGGCAAAGGATGGAACAGTCAGGCCGACGGCGCTAATGCCGTTGGCCAAACCCGATAAGGACTTATTGCGGTATACCAGTACGGCAATAAGCACAGAAATAATTGTCGCTAGGATCAAGCACTGCGCGACTAGCGAGAAGTGCTGCCACGAGGCGAAGAGGATATGGCGAGATCGCTCGCCAAAAAAGTCACCCACATTAAAACCTGCTTCACTTTAGTTTCGTATCTAGATCATTATTTCAAGACTGGTCTCTGGGACCGGAGCATGCCATGAGTTTAGCCGGGTCACTGGAGCTTGACCAAGCCACGTTTTCATAGCAGAACTCTGGCTTGGACGTATTTAGAGCGAATAACTATAAATTGCCAATCTTGAAATATGGTGCACTTTCAGCAAGAAATGTAGTGAGATAGATTCATGAAACTTGCAACGCTCCGCCTCGCCAGCGAACCAGGCCACACTACCGCTGCTGTCATTGACGATGGCCGCGCCTACTACTTGGATAACCTCGATTCAGTGCAGCGCTTCCTGCGTCTTGACGAAGCCGACCAGCAAGAAGTCATTGCCCGCGCGCTGGTCGGTGATTCCATCGCCGAGGGCGAAGCCGACTACGCCGCGCTGATCCCCAAGCCGGAGAAAATCTACTGCATCGGCTTGAACTACAAGACCCATGCGGCCGAGGTCGCCGAAGAGCTGCCGAAGTATCCGACGGTATTCGCGAAGTTCGCTTCCACCCTATGCGGGGCCAATGACACCATTGAAATTCCAGTGGAAGACCACCGCGTGGACTACGAAGCGGAACTGGCCATAATTATCGGCAAGCCAGGTCGTCGCATCAGCCAGGAGGATGCTGCCTCGCATATTGCCGGTTACGCCGTGTCCAGCGATGTATCCATGCGCGGTTACCAGGGCCGCACCCAGGAATGGCTGCAGGGCAAGATCTGGGATCATTCCACTCCCCTGGGCCCTTGGCTCGTGACCCCTGATGAGCTGAATCCTGCCGCCCGCATCACCAGCTCTGTCAATGGCACCGTGGTGCAGGACCAGCAGATCGATGATCTCATTTTCTCGGCGGATGCATTGGTTTCCTACCTTTCAACCTTCAATGAATTGCAGCCGGGCGACGTCATCTTGACGGGTACCCCCTCAGGTGTGGCTTTGGGCCGCCGCGACGAAAATGGGCGCCACCCGTGGCTCAAGCACGGCGATGCACTTGAAACCTCGATTGAAGGCTTGGGTACCTCAACGGTAATTTTCAACGCGCCGCAGAACTGATTTTCCCTATTGCCTTCGGGGGCCTGGCCGCATCTGCGGGCGGGCCCCCGAAGCTTTAATCCCCGTTCACGACTTTGCTATTGAGACTCATTCTCATATAAGCTGAAACGCGTGAATCTTATCGTTCTCTCCGCACTTGATACTTCCAGCCGCGACTCCGGCCTAAGCCACCTGCGGCGCCACCACCGTGATGCCATCATCCTGCGCTACGACTTCGTCGACGGCAACCGGCTGGTGCGCCATGTCGCCGGATCAGCAGCCGCTGAACATGCCGAAACCGTCCTCGGGCATCCCTGCATCGGCTGTGCAACGAAGTTCGAGATCCTGCCAACGATCCAGCGCCTGGCGCCTGAAGATTCCGAGGCCACCATGATACTGGGGTTGCCAGCCACCTGGCATAGCGGAACAGTGCTGGAGATGATCGGAACGAAGCTCGAACCGCTGAAAATCCAGATCGGCAGCATCGCATTGGCCCTGGACCCAGCCGAGCTGGAGGACCAGATGTGGGACCGGCATTCCCTCTGGGAGTCGGGATTCAACGCCATGGAACACGACGAGCGGACTTCGGGAGAGTTTTTCTTCACAGAACTCATGCAGGCAGATACCCTCATTCCGGTTGAAGGCCTGGAAACCCAGCTGCTTGAAAGCGCCTCAGGTCCACGACGCGCTGGCGGCACCGACTATGAAGCCGGCCTCGAATTGGCTCGGCAGATGGCGCCGCATGCGCAAGTCTGCGTGCACGAAGAGGAACTCGGTTCCTTCCATCCCGCTGCAGCGCGCAAGCGCACCAGCGCCGGGCACATGCCGCGAGCCGCGATAGATGCCGGCAATGCCCCGATCCGCTTGCAAGCCGAACGGCCGCTTCACCCCGAGCGCTTCCGCCAGGCCCTGCCTTCCCTTGCCGAATCCTGCACCTGCATCCGCGGCATCCTCTGGGTGGCCAGTGCCCTCAGTGAGCGCGTTGCCATCGGCGGAGCTGGTCCACGCATCTGGATGGAAAACACCGGAGCGTGGAATTCGAATATCGCCGTTTCGGAACTGCTGCTCTACGGATCCGAACACGAAGCTTCGCAGATCGAGACGGTCTTCGAACAATGCCAGGTCACCGAGGAAGAACTCAAAGGACTTTTCAGCTCCGCACATCGTGAAGGAGGTGAATGGCATGAAAGTTAGGAACTCCATCCGCGCACTGAAGAAGGCGCCCGGCTCCCAAGTGGTCAGACGACGTGGTCGCGTCTTCGTGATCAACAAGAAAAATCCGCGCATGAAAGCGCGGCAGGGCTGAAGCCCGGAAATTGCCGGCGTCCACTTTGGTGGATGCCGGCAATGCGATGCCCGCCAAAGCCGTGATCCATTCGTGAAATAAAGTTAACGAACCGGACATGACATCCGCCAGCGCGCTTTGTGACACAGCTCTCCCCTTGTCATATGATGGCACTCACATAAGGGGATCGGCTTCTCGCTTGAGACTCTTGATCATCAGTCACTCGCAAATAAGGATGTTAAATCCATGGACGATTTGGGCGCTCTCTTCGGAGATATCTCCTCCGTCATCTGGGGACCGTTTGTCCTCATCCCGCTACTTTTGGGTACTGGCCTGTACCTGACCATCCGCTTGGGCGGCCTGCAATTCTTCAAGCTCGCCGCCGCACTGCGCCTTGGCCTGCTCAAGCGCAAGGATGCCGAGGCAGAAGGCGACATCTCGCAGTTCCAGGCGCTGACTACTGCGTTGGCCGCCACCGTTGGTACCGGTAACATCGTCGGTGTCGCAACCGCCATCGGCATCGGCGGCCCGGGCGCCCTGTTCTGGATGTGGGTTACCGGCCTGCTCGGCATGGCATCGAAGTACACCGAGGCCTATCTGGGCGTTCGCTTCCGTGGCACAGACGCAGCCGGTGAAAAGTCCGGCGGTCCGCAGTACTACCTGGAGCGCGGCATCAAGGGCCCAATTGGCAAGTTCCTGGCCCTGTTCTTCGCTATCGCTGCCACCCTTGCCAGCTTCGGCATCGGCAACATGACCCAGGGCAACTCGATTGCCGCCAACTTGGATAATTCCTTCCATGTGACCCCTTGGGTTACCGGCGTGATCCTGACCGTGCTGTCCATCGCCGTATTGGTTGGCGGCATCAAGTCCATCGGCCGCGTTACCGCTGGTTTCGTTCCCGTGATGATCGTCTTCTACGTAGCAGCCTCGATCTACATCCTGATCGCCAACGTGGGCGGCATTCCGGCGGCCTTCGGCGAGATCTTCACCGATGCCTTCACCGGCACCTCGGCAGTGGGCGGCTTCGTCGGCTCGGCCATCATCATTGCTGTCCAGTACGGTGTGGCCCGCGGCATCTTCTCCAACGAGTCCGGCATGGGTTCAGCAGCGATCGCCGCTGCTTCGGCACAGACCACCCACCCGGTTCGCCAGGGCCTGGTCTCCATGACCCAGACCTTCATCGACACCATCATCGTTGTTACCTGCACCGGCCTGGTCATCATCACCACCGGCACATGGAAGATGCTCGATGGGGAAACCGGCGAGCAGATCTCCGCGGCGCTGATGACCGGTCAGGCATTCACCAATGGCCTGCCCGGACAGTGGGGCCACTGGATTGTGACCATCGGCCTGGTCATGTTCGCTTTCTCCACCATCCTGGGCTGGTGCTACTACGGCGAGCGGAACATCGAGCGCCTCTTCGGCCGCAAGCTGGTGATGCCGTTCCGCATCGTGTTCTCGCTGGTCGTATACGTAGGCTGCACCACCGAGCTGACCGCCGTTTGGAACTTCTCTGACATGATGAACGGCCTGATGGCACTGCCGAACCTGATCGGCCTACTGATCCTTTCGGGCATGGTTGCCCGCGAAACCGGCTGGTACCTCAAGAATGACCCGAATCTGCAAGCCAACAAGGCGCAGATCGAGGACTTCATGAACGAGCGTCCGGGTTGGGCTGAATGGAAGGCTGGCGACGTAGTCGGTTCCTCGCGCAACCGCGGTGCCCACGAAGCATAAGCTCCGCAAGCGAAAAGAACCCGTCCAGCATCTGATTGATTTCAGATGCTGGACGGGTTCTTTGCTGTTGGAAGGCAGCTAAAGGCTTAGGCGTTCCACAGGCCGTAGGAGTCGGCCAGGTCGGCAATCTTCTGGGCACGGGCCAGACGCGGCAGGTAGGACCCGTCGCCCACCGAAGCACCGGCAGCGTGCGCTTCGAGCAGTTCCATGGCCCAAGACAGTTCGTCTTCGCTGGGGGCCAGCGCGGCATTAATGCCATCTACGTGATCGGTAGACAAGGAAAGCTTGCCGGTCATGCCCATGGATGCGGTGATCCGGGTTTCTTCGGTCACCTTGGCTGCGTCGGCGCCTGCTGGTGGTGGTCCGTCGATAGCGCCAGGCAGCTTGCCCACGCGCGAAGCGATCACGAGCCGTCCGCGTGCGTAGGCCAGCGCCATCGGGTCATCGGAGACGCCGGTGTCCTTGCGGAAGTCGTTGATGCCGAACGCCAAGCGGAAGGTACCGGGAGCCGAAGCAATCTGCGTTGCGTTCTCGATGCCCAAAGCGGTTTCGATCAAGGCCAGCACCGGAGTGCCCGCACGCAGACGCATCGCGCTGTAGGTGACCTGTTCTGGCTGCTCGGTCATGGCCAGCATGATTCCACGCAGGCCCGGAGTCCCCGACAGCGCGGCAAGGTCATCGGCCCAGAAATCAGTGTCAATGCCGTTGACGCGCACCCAGGCAGTCATGCCATTGGACAGCGCGCGCACTACGTTGTCGCGAGCCTGAATCTTCTGATTATCAGGAACGGCAGCTTCCATGTCAAAAATCACCGAGTCCGCTTCACAAGCCAGCGAAGGAGCGAAAGTTTCCTCCTTGGCCGCATTGACCAAGAGCCAGGAACGGGACAATTTTGCAGGAAGAGCCGCAGCTCGACGATTTCGGAATGCCATACGTCCTACACTACTCACTTGCCCCTCCAAGCTTCCACTGGCCATGTACAGTATTTGCTTCAAGTGAACCAATAGGCTCGGAATGCACCGCAGGAGCATTCCGGTTTCACATTTTCAAGATGCACCGCGCAGCCTTTTCCACAGCGGAGCTGACCTAGGATTCCGTGGTGCCCGAGGTGGCTTCCAGTGTCCCATGCTGCCATTTCAGATACCCTGTCGCAGACTGCGGAATACGGGAATTGATCATCTATTGTTCTGATTCTGCTGATCAAGCGCGTTCCGCTAATTCCAATTGCTGGAACCGGAGGAATTCCTTCGCGAATTTTCCCGTGGCTTTATTCCGCTGCTATTTCTGCCAACCCGATGGCCAGCAGCGACGAAGTGCCCCCTTCAAGTGCTGTCCCTGCACACCCAGCCATGGCACGGAGCTGTGCCCCGTCTGCCTGGATCCAGCGGCATATAACCAATTTCACAACTATTAAGCTTGCTCACAGTCCACGGTGACGACCAAATATAGCTGCTCAATATAACTGCGATAACCTCTTTCAGCGGTCTAGTTCTTCTCCCGGGCAGACCGTCTCCTTCGAAAAACCGAAGGGATCTGCTCATGAAAGGTGCAGCCGTGGCGAACGATTCCACGCAACTGAAAACCGTTTCCGACGGAACGAAACTTGAGCGCGGCCTGTCCAGCAGGCACATCCAGCTCATGGCGATATCCGGAGCAGTCGGCACCGGTTTGTTCATGGGCTCCGGCAAGACCATTTCCGCTGCCGGCCCGTCGGTCATCTTCGTATACATGATCATCGGTTTCATGCTCTTCTTCGTCATGCGTGCCATGGGCGAAATCCTGCTCAGCAACTTGAACTACAAGACCTTTGCAGATTTTGCAGGAGATCTCTTGGGACCTTGGGCTGCCTTCTTCACCGGTTGGACCTATTGGTTCTGCTGGGTCGTCACCGGCATTGCCGACGTAGTCGCGATCGCCCAGTACGTCGCCTACTGGTGGTCCGAGATCCCGTTGTGGCTGCCTGCGCTCTGCTGCATCCTGCTACTGGTCGGGCTGAACCTGCCCACCGTCAAGGCTTTTGGCGAAACCGAGTTCTGGTTCTCATTGGTGAAAATCGTTGCAATCCTGGCATTGATCGTTTGCGGCTTGGCAATGGTCGTCACCGGATTCAGTTCTTCGGAGGGAGACACCGCTTCCTTCGTCCACCTGTGGGCGCACGGCGGCATGTTCCCCACTGGTTTCATGGGCTTCGTCGCAGGCTTCCAGATCGCTGTTTTCGCCTTCGTTGGCATTGAATTGGTTGGTACGGCTGCGGCTGAAACCAAGGATCCTGAAAAGAATCTCCCGAAGGCCATCAACTCCATTCCACTGCGCGTGATCCTGTTCTACGTCGGTGCCTTGACCGTCCTGATGGCCGTCACCCCTTGGTACAAGTTCTCCGCTGATGCATCGCCATTCGTTGGCATGTTCTCGATGGCTGGTTTGGCCGCAGCTGCGGGCCTGGTCAACTTTGTCGTGCTGACGGCCGCCGCTTCCAGTGCGAATTCCGGGATCTATTCGACATCGCGCATGCTGTATGCCCTGTCCCAAGATGGAGATGCTCCGCAGAAGTTCAGCAAGCTTTCTTCCACCCAGGTGCCACGCAATGCGTTGCTGTTCTCCTGCATTTTCCTTCTTGCTGCCGTCGTGCTGTTGTACTCGGGTGACTCCGTAGCCCAGGCCTTCACCCTGGTCACCACTGTGTCAGCCCTGTGCTTCATGTTCGTCTGGTCAATGATTCTGATCAGCTACTTGGCCTTCCGCAAGCGTCGCCCGCAGCTGCACGATGCCTCGAAGTTCAAGGTCCCCGGCGGCCTGGGAACCCCGTACATGGTGCTTGCGTTCTTCGTATTCGTCCTGTGGGCGTTGACCACGCAAGCCGATACGCGTGCTGCGTTGCTGGCTACGCCCCTGTGGTTCCTTCTTGTTGGAATGTTCTATGTAAAGGTGCGCAAGTCCGATCGCCACAAGGAGCTGCGTGTCGCGCACCGAGCCAAAGTATCTGCCGAGAATGATGCGGCGAAGTTGTACCGCATGGGCTAAGTCCGCCCAAGCAGTCTTGTCCCGCCCTGGCCTCTTGCCCTGCAAGGAAACTCTTCACGGACACGATGCACTTGAAAAGTGCACTCGTGGGAACGCCAGCCACGTGCCGCACTAGCGATATTCCGTGGCTGCCTGCGCGGGGCGCAGCGAGGAGGTCCGGGAGTTATGCAATAGCGGCTCGCTCCCTTTCCCGTCTAGTTTGCCCCTCGACCACAGCAGCTTTTGGAGCATTGGATTCGGCAGCTGAATGCCATATCCAGCTGCCGCAACTGGAGATGGACTTCTGGCCATGAGAGGACTTCAAAGTGCTATTCGAGCCATCCAAGCCTAGAAGCGGCTATGCCCAGCTGAAATCGAGTGCTCACCTCGGCTCGATTCATCAGTAGCTGCAAGCGACGCTGGACCGTGCGCAGACTAACGGAAAGCTGCCCAGCGATTGCATTATCCGTGATGCCTGCACGGAGCAACACCAGCAGGTGGCGGTCTGATTCGTCCAGCGAATCGAACCCTTCAGCATTCTCCGGCGATAGGTAAGTTGGCTGCGCCTGCTTCCAGCACAACTCATACAGTGCTCGCATAGCGTCAAGCAGTCCGCTGGGGCGCAAAAGTAGCGCACCGATTTCACCGCCGGCCCCCGTCTGCGAATTCAGGGGAAGAAGTGCTAGCTCCTGATCGGCAATGAGCATCCGCAACGGAAGAGAATCGGTCAGCCTGATCTCTTCCCCGGAATTTGATGACAAAGCCGCTTGCTTTGCGAATCCAGGCTTATTGAAAGCGCCGGATTCTACAATCACCTTGTACTTGACGCCCCGCGCCAGAGCGGCTTCCTCGTCAACATTGTCTGCGGAATCCACGACCGCCACATCGCTCTTGACCATCGCCCACACGGATCTCTTGGCGCCACGCTGCAACTGGGCAAAATGCTGGGCAACAGCCTGTGGCCCTCGAACGATGTCAATGACATCCACCCCTGCCCTACCGGTGGCGGATTTGTGGAACATTTCAGCCAAGGCATGCAATTCAAGTTCTGCTTTGCGTAACTCTTGTTGTTGATCGACGATCAAAGATCCCAAAGCCAGTTCCGGAGGCGAAGCGTTGAAATGCTCCGGCGCGGCTACTGAGCGCGCTGCCAGCCCGAGTTTTTCCAGGGATTCCAAAGCCAACGTCACCTCAGACTGCGACAGCCCAAGATCCTGTGCAATTTCCGCAGCCGTGGCTGACGCGGCCGCCACCAGCCGGCGATACACGCTTTCTTGCAAATCAGTTAGTCCGAGCACACTTAGCATTTTTCCCCCTAGGGACAAGGAACTGAGCTACTACCACTGGCAGAAAGTAGTCATGTCATATATCCGCCATTGAAGATCCTACATAGGTTTGGCAGATTTATGTCAGAAGTTCCGAACTCGTTTCCCTGAAAGGTCACCATGCATCGCAATAAACGCCTGCCAGCTGCCATCCTGGCGCTGGCTGTCGGCACCAGCCTTTTCTCAGCGGCTGTTCCACCTGCAATGGCCGCTCCCCCGAATAGTTCCAACACCGTTGTAGGGCATTCCAAGGAAACGCTGGCAGAAGCCGTCACACTCATTAACGGTGCCACGATCCAGGTCACGGTTTCAGGCGACGGCCACCCTTCGGCCATCCTGCCAGCTGGAGAAGACTACTACACGCGCGTCGTGGACAAAGATCTGTACGTGTTTCCCGCCGAGGCCCAAAATCTGATCGCATCAGGAGTGCTGGACCCTGAACTGTTCAACGTCACGGGGTTGATTGCCCAAGGATATGGGGATGCGGAGAGCCAAACACTTCCGCTGATTATGCAGGCCAAGAGCTCAGCCATGGCCAGATCCACCGGATTGACGCTGAATTTGTCACTCGAATCTATCGGCGCTTCTGCTTTGACTTTGGACAAGTCCACGGCGGCGAAGACCTACGACCAGCTATTGGGTTCCCGGGCGAGAGCTGCTGGCACCGTCCAGAAAATCTGGCTCGACGCCCGAGTCTCTGCGAGTTCAGTGCCGTTGGATCCTGCAACGGGTGTCGAGCAAACCGGTGCCCCAGAGGCCTGGGACTTGGGATTCGATGGATCAGGAATTAAGGTCGCGGTGCTCGACACCGGGTATGACACCGACCACCCGGATCTAGCGGGCCAAGTTGTGGCCGCCAAGGATTTCACTGGCGAAGGCATCGAGGATCATCAAGGGCACGGTACGCACGTAGCCTCGACAGTCGGTGGTGCTGGCCTTGCCGACGCATCGAAAATTGGCATGGCACCACAGTCTGATTTGCTGGTCGGCAAAGTCTTGGGCAATTGGGGCGGGCAAGCTTCGTGGATCATCGACGGCATGGAATGGGCTGTCGAACAGGACGCCGATGTGGTCAATATGAGCCTAGGTTCAGATATGCCAACTGACTGCAGCGATCCAATGTCTCTGGCAAGTGAACAGCTTTCGGAGCAAAGTACAACCTTGTTCGTCGTAGCCGCCGGAAATGCGGGCCTCCGAGAAACTGTTAGCGCGCCAGGGTGCGCCGAAGGAGTACTAACAGTCGGTGCCGTTGATGCCAAAGGCGAAGTTGCCGCGTTCTCCAGTCGTGGTGCCACTATGGGCGGCCACCGGGTCAAGCCGGACCTATCCGCCCCAGGCGTGGATATTGCCGGTGCCCGTGCTGGAGGCACTGACGACGAGGCTTACACCACGATGTCCGGCACTTCCATGGCCAGCCCGCACGTGGCGGGCGCGGCCGCACTATTGCGTCAAGCCCACCCCGGATACACCGCACAACAGCTCAAGGCGGCTCTTGTCTCTTCTGCCAAACCGGATGCGGAGGACACAGTCTATGCACAAGGCAGTGGAGAACTATGGACTCCGGCAGCCATTGCCACCGAGCTCTTCAGTGAAACCAGCATCGAGCTCGGCGAATTCGATTGGCCGCATGACAAGCATCAGAGCTCTACGCGTCCATTGACCTACACGAATACGTCGGACAAACCGATGAAACTGAAACTGAAGCTCCAAGACCTGACCGGTGCCGATGGGAAATCGGTTCCTTCTAGCCTCATCGAAATCGAGCACAAGAACATTACGGTCCCGGCCAATGGTTCCGCCACCGTCGATATCACGGCCAAAGGCAATTCGAATAATCTCCGGGAAAGTGCCTTCGGCGAAATCGGAGCTCGAATCGTCGCTACCGAGGCAGGATCTGGAAATTCCCGAGCAACGACCTCCGTCGGGTTCTGGCTGGAGCCAAAAACCGTCTCCGTGACGGTCAAGGCCATTGACCGCAATGGCAAGGCAGCCACCCGCGGCTTCCTGGATCTGACCGATATGCACCAGCCCGCGCGGGCCGTAGAGTACTTCACCGGCGAAGACCTTGAGCTTCGGGTACGAGCTGGGGAACACTTGGCCACCGCGATCATCAGCACCATTAGCGATGAAGGAGACAATACATATTCCTATGTAGGACAGCCGCAAATGAGCTTTTCGGAAGACACCACACTCATTCTGGATGCCCGCGAAGCCATTCCGGTGACGCTGGAAGGCGACCGCCCAATGGCTATCCGTTCGGGCTCTTTGTCAATTGACCGCGCATGGGATGAGACTTGGCGCGTGGCCAGTTCCGTAGTCGCCGCTTCAGTTACCGATCTCTACGTGACGCCAACCCAAAAGGTCAAAAATGGCACTTTCAACTTCGGCACCTACCTGCGTGCCTACGACCCTGATGCAGCCGTAGAAACCAGCTCCTACCTATACAATCTCGCATTCACCAACGAGGGCCGCGTTTCCAAGAACCAGCACCACCACGTTCCCGATTCTTCCCTCGGCACGGTGGAGGAGTCCTGGCATGCCCAAGGCGGCCGGAATTGGGAAGCGGAAGAGTGGGCCCGAATCATGCCCGACGAAGCAGGTGCAAGCCCGTTCTACGCTTCTTCCGGTTCCTACATCTCAACTCCGTTGGAACGTACCGCCTACTACTCACCGGAGCTTCGATGGCAGCAGTTGTCCCAATCCGGTCCCTTCAACCAATTCCCGGAACTCTGGTTCGACCCGATTCGGACCTACCCGGCCGGGTCGAACTCTGAAATCGACTGGTTCAAGTTGCCAACTAACACCGCAATGGCAGTCCATCCCGATGGCGCGCCCAGCCGGGTTGCAGAACGCCAGGGAAACCTGGTCGGCTTCAGCTTCCCGCAATGGAAAGATAGCGAAGTCGGACGCACCGCAATTGGAGGGTTGGCCGACATCGGGAAGCTATCCATATACGAAGATGGACAGCTCCTTGACACCTTCCCTGTAGCCGGAGGAACTGCAGAAGTAGGAGCCGGGAATTCAACGATCACAGCCGTGGTGGACCAGCGCCGGCTTCGCCGCAATGGCTACTGGGACCTGGGGTTCCACACTCAAACCACTTACACTTTCGAGTCGCAGCGCCCGGATCACGATGAAACTGTCCCGTTGCCCATCGCGCTGCCGATTATTGACGCTGAAGTCGATGGATTCAACCGGGCTCCGGCGCAGGCCGACTTCCCGGTACGGGTTGACTTGCTCGGACAAGAAGGATACGACCCCGGTGGAATCGCCAGAATGACTGCCTCGGTCAACTACGACCGTCACCAGCAGTCCGATGAGGATTCCGAGAGGGAGCCAGAGTGGATTGAGGCCACCGTGGTGAAGCACGAAGGGAAGTGGCAGGTCCTGGTCGATAACACGTTGGCGGACGAAGGCTTCGTCTCGCTCAAGTTGGATATCGTCGATGGACAGGGAGCCCGAACCGGGCAACTCATCAAGAACCTCTACGCTGTCAATAACTAGCTCAACCCAGGTGGCCCGGTAACGCAGTAATGCGCTACCGGGCCAACTGGTTTTCTACCGTCCTAAGACCTGGCCAGCAAGGGTACAAGCCTTGCTCGTGCCGCAGAGTTCTCTCGAGGAGAAAATTGCTACTGGGTCTGTTCAGCTTCCGCAGCCACGGCCGCAGCAACAGCAGGCATCACGCGGTCATCGGTTGCCGAAGGAATGATGTAGTCCGCTGCCAGATCATCGCCAACCAGGTTGGCAATGGCGTGAGCCGCCGCAACCTTCATGCCTTCGGTGATCTTCTTGGCTCCCGAGTCCAGCGCCCCGCGGAAGATGCCCGGGAAGGCCAGCACGTTATTGATCTGGTTCGGGAAGTCGCTGCGTCCGGTGGCAACCACGGCTGCATACTTCGCGGCAACATCCGGCATGATTTCCGGGGTCGGGTTGGACAGCGCGAAGATGATGGCGTCCTTGTTCATCTTCGCCACGGCGGCCTCGTCAAAGGTCGACGAGGACAGGCCGACTACGACATCCGCACCGTCCAACGCCTCTGCCAGGGAACCCATGACGTCATCGCGGTTGGTGCGTCCGGCCAGGTCGGCCTTGACCGGGTTCAGGTCGTCGCGTTCGCGGTGGATGGTGCCGCGCGAGTCGAGCACGATGACATCGTCCACGCCGGCCGAGAGCAGCAGGTTGGTTACGGCGACGCCGGCCGAACCAGCGCCGGAGATGACGACCTTCAGCGAGCTGATGTCGCGATTGATCTGGCGGGCAGCACCGATCAGCGCTGCCAGCACCACCACTGCGGTGCCGTGCTGGTCATCATGCATAACCGGGATGTCCAGTGCCTCGATCAGGCGCTTTTCGATTTCGAAGCAGCGCGGGGCGGAGATGTCTTCCAGGTTCACTGCACCGAAGCTCGGGCGCAGGCGGATGACGGTTTCGACGATTTCGTCCACGTCGGTGGTGTCCAGCACCAGCGGGATGGAATCCAGTCCGCCGAATTCCTTGAACAGCGCGCTTTTGCCTTCCATGACCGGAAGCGAGGCAGCGGCGCCGATGTTCCCCAGGCCCAGCACCGCGGTGCCGTCCGAGACCACAGCGACCAGGCGGGAAGCCCAGGTGTGGGTGGCGTGCTTGGCTGGATCATCCGCGATGGCCTGGGATACCTTGGCTACACCCGGGGTGTAGGCGATGGACAGATCGCGCTTGGTATTCAGAGGCATTTGCGAGGAGACGGAAAGCTTGCCGCCAAGGTGGGCGTCGAAAATCTCTGCGTCGGTGATGGTTGACAGGTCTTTAGTGGATTCAACAGACATTGAATAGCTCTTCTTTCAAGAAAGTTCTGATTGACGAAAACGCAGTACCCACGAAATTGGTGGCAGAGCGTAGGAACGCGCATGACCATTCATCCGACCGCAATGGAGCGTGACCCACAGGCAATTAAGCAGGGCATCAGGCTTCCATGTACACAATTCCCAGTTGGGCTCCGCCGGGTGAGGCTGAAGGATCCGTCATGGTGTGCCGGAAGATGGCTGGTCAGTACTTTCTTTAGACCTACAATTTCCACCATACGGGAACCGCTCACCGCATGACAAGACCGCTTATCCCGGGCGTGCACCATGAACGTCGGGGCCTGAGGCGAACGCCGACAGACCCCGCCAACCTCAGCGCACTTGAAGTTACGCCGCGAATTCAGGCCTGACTTGGTCAGAAGCTAGATTCACCAGCTGCTCGCCGAGTGCTGCTTCCAGGGTCTGGAGCAACTGCCGGCCCTGCGGTAACCCGGCGAGATTTTCTAGTTCGTCATAATCGCAGCGATGGTCATAAAGCTCGTAATCGCCGGTGCCGAAATACTTCGTTAGCCTTCCCTCTGAGGTAATTACCGAACGGATGCGCACAGGAGCGCTAAGTCCATCCAGCGAAAATGGCTGGTCTTCCTCAATCAGCAGGGCTCGATGTTCTTTCCCCAGCCCCAACTGACCTTCCTCCACCAAGCTCTGGCCCTGGATGCCCCTGAAACCTGGGACCTGCGCCAGGTCCATGAAGGTCGGTGCCAAATCGGCACTGGATACCAGCTGCTCGCTGCGCCGTTCGGTGGCCTGTCGAGGCATGTGGATCAGCAAGGGCACTCGAGTCACGGCGCGGTAGTGGACGAAATGCTTGAGCATCAATCCATGATCACCGAAAAGGTCGCCATGATCCGAGGTGAAGACCACGATAGTGTTCTCAGCTTGGCCGGTTTCTTCCAAGGTATCCAGCACTCGCCCGATCTGCTCGTCCATGAATTCGATCAGGCCGTATTGGGCCGCGGCGGCCAGGCGGTATTGTTCCTCGGTCACGGCAAAGGACATAGTCGGGTCAGCGTTGGGCTCGCCCCGGCGCTCGAGCATCTTTCGGATGTGCTCCGGCGAGCGCGAGTGGTCCTGGGCGAAGCCCACCGGCAGCTCAAGGCTCTCGGGATCGTAGCGGTGCGCGTATTCAAGCGGCGGGGCAAATGGATGGTGCGGGTCCGGGAAGGAAACGAACATGAAGAAGGGATCTTCCTGTCCCGCGGCCTGGCGGATCCTGCCGGCAGCCTTGTCCCCGATGTAGCGGGTGGGATGCACCTCGGCCGGGATCGAAGACGCGTACACTTGCTCCCAGCTTTCCAGGACCTGGCTGCCAGCCGCCGGGCCGCCCAGCTGGCCAGGATCGACTCCTCGTTCGCGGGCCCAGTGCTCCCAGTGCCCGCCCGGCGCGTCGCCGTGACCGATGACCAGGTCGACGTCCTGGTAGCCGTAGTAGTCATCGGGCAGAGGCAAGAAGCCGGCGGCATGGCGCGCACGGTTCTCCCATTTGTCCCAGCCTGCTTCGCGCCGGCGCGTAAAGGCGTCCGCAATGGCCGTGTCCATCAGCTTGGGTGCGCTGGCTATGATCTGGTCAAGTTGCTCCGGTTCGAAATCCCAGCCCATGCTCTGGTGGTGCAGCTTGCCCACGGCCGAGGTACGGTAGCCGCAGCGGGCCAGCTGGCGCACGAAAGTGGACGCTTCGGGGTCCACCGGGATCCCGTTGTACTGCGTGCCATGGGCACTGGGCCAGCGTCCGGTAAGCAAGCTGGCCCGATTGGGCATGCAGGTCGGGTTCGCCACGTGCGCGTTGTCGTACACCGTGGAGCGCTTGGCCAGGCGATCCAGGTTCGGGGTGCACACTTCGCTGTTGCCGTAGGCGCCTAGGTGGTCTGCCCGCAGCTGGTCGGCGATGAACACCAGGATGTTCGGACGCGTGGCCTGCTTCGGGCTCATGCTGCGGACTTACGGATCAGCGAGAGCACCTCGGTTCGCAAGCCTGAAAAGGCCGGCATGGCACGGGTGCTGATCTGGTCGCGGGGCTGCGGCAGCTCTACGGGCAGGATTTCCAGGACGCGGGCCGGCTTGTTTCCGATGGCGACAATTCGGTCGGAGAGGTACACCGCTTCGTCGATGTCGTGGGTGACCAGCAGGATGGTCATGCCCAGCTCGTCGCGGATTTTCAGGCATAGGTCCTCGAGCTCGAAGCGGGTCTGCGCATCCACCGAGGCGAAAGGCTCGTCCATGATCAAGATTTCCGGACGATAGGCAAGAGCACGGGCGATGGCTACGCGCTGCTGCATGCCGCCTGACAGTTGCCAGGGATAGCGCTTGGCCGCGTGGGACAAGCCCACCTCCTCCAGTGCTTCCTTGGTTCGGGAGCGCATTTCCCCGGCCGGCAGATGCAGGTGGCGCAGGGGCAGCTGCAAGTTTTTCTCCACGGTCAGCCAAGGCATCAGGGAGCGGGAATAGTCCTGGAACACCAGGGCCATTTCAGGTGGCGGGCCGGAAACCTTGCGTCCATCGATCCTCATCGTCCCGCCGCTGGAAGGCTGCAGGCCGGCCAGGCATTTGAGCAGGGTGGTCTTGCCGACTCCGGAGGGACCGACGATGCAGACGACTTCCCCGGCGTTGACTGAGAAGGTCAGGTCCTCGATGACTTCAACGGCTTTCGGGCCGGACCCGTAAGTCTTGGCCAGGCCTTGGACTTCAAGCCGGGCAACGGCCGCTTCAGAGGATTCGGCGTGCGTTGGGGTGGGAATGGTGGAATTCACGATACCTTCTCCATTTTCTTGGAACCGATGTACCAGGCCAATGCCCGGTTCTTGATGAGGTCGAACAGGATGTTGCCCAGGAAGCCGACCAGCCCGAGCAGCAGGATCCCGGCCCACATGTCGGCGGCCATGAAGGTCTGCTGCGCCAGCAGTGTCATCGCCCCGATGCCCTGGGCGGTGCCCATCATTTCCGAGGCGATCATGACGATGAAGGCCACCAGTAAACTCACCTGCATGCCGGCGGCGATCTGCGGTCCGGCCGAGGGCAGGTAGACCGAGAACAATCGGTCCTTGCGGTCCAGCTGGTAGACGGTGCATACATCCTTCAGCGATGAATCCACTGCCTTGATCCCGTCCATCGTGGCGATCAGCGTCGGGAAGACCGCGGCGATCACAATCGAGGAAATGCGCATCTGCTCGGTGAATCCGACCAGCGTAATCAGGATGGGCACCAGCGCTACCGGCGGGATTCCGCGCAACAGGTGCAGCGAGGGCTCGAACAGGGCGCGCAGCAGCGGTACGGTGGCCAGCACGAAGCCGAGCACCACGCCCAGCACTGCGGCCAACAGGAAACCGAACACCAGGTTGCGCAGGCTCGGGATGATGTCGCTGGCGAAATGCTCGAAGAGCCACAAATCAGCGAAGTGGGCCAGGATCTCGCCAAGCGGCGGGAAGAACGGACTGGCCGACTGGCTGGAGAGCTTGAACCAGGCCAGGATCAGCAGCAGCGGCGTCGCGATGGCCAAGCTGAGATTGAACAGGTGGCGTTTCATTTCGCGTCCTTCCGGAACGCCGGGTGCCAATGCAGCACCCGCCGTTCGATCGCGCCGGACAGGTTCTGGGCCAACAGCCCGAGCACTCCGAGAACCAGGACCAGTGCATAGGTCCGTGGGAAGTCCCCTGCGGCCTGGGACTGGTAGATGGCACTGCCCAGTCCCGGGGCGCCACCCAGCAGCCCGGCGACCACGACGATAATCAGGGCTGCCGGAGCTCCGATGCGCACCGAAGTGCCGATGTAAGGAGCGGCCGAAGGCAGGGTGATCCGCAGCAGCCGCTCGGAGTGGCCCATTCCGTAGGAGCGCGCGGTATTCATGGCCACCGGGTCGGTGTCGTTAACTCCGGCGACAACCTGGATGGTGGTGGCCAAGACGGTACCGATCATCACTAGCACCAGTGCCATGGTGCTGGTCGGACCCCAGATCATCACGCACAGCGGCAGCACGACAATCGGCGGGATGGGCTTAAGGAATTCAGTCACTGCGCGGGAGGCATGGCGCAACCAGTCGATGGTGCCCAGCAACAGCCCGAGCAGGATCCCGGCGGCAAGCGCGATCACCATGCCCAATGCGGCAAGCCAGATAGTCGTGGCCGTGTCTGCCCAGAATTCGGGATCACCGAGCAAGCGGGCCAGCGCGACGGCGGTGGCATCGACGCTGGGCAGGCCACTGCCGAAGATCCCGCGTATTGCCGCCAATTGCCAAAGGCCCAGCAAAAGCAACGCCCCGAGCAGCCCCAGCCCGAGCTTGGTTGGCCCGGAGTCGTAGTCCAGCTGCCAGACCGTGGTGCGCGTGCTACTGGGATTCGAAGATAAGCGATTCATCGAGACCCACCTCCTGTTCCAGGTAGCCGAGCTTGGCCAGCTTCGCGTCGACGCGCTGCAGGTCGGCGATGTCCACCTCGGCTGGCCAGTAGGAATCGGCCCCGCTCTTGATAGTTTCCAGATCGATGCCGGTGATTTCGGCGGCCTTGGCCTTCATTTCTTCCAGGTTTTCGTTGGCGTAGGCATTCGCTTTGTAGATTGCCCGCTGGAATGCGGCCATGCTTTCGGCATCGCCGCTGACCTGTTCGGCTCCGGCTACCCAGAGGCCTACCGCGCCATCTTCGAAGAACTCGACTCCGGGGCTGCCCAGCAGCTCCATGCCCTCGGACTTTGCATTGTTGGTGAAGGGAGCTACCAGCCCGGCGGCTTCAACGCGGCCTTGCTGCAAGGATTGCAGGGAACTGGCCGGATCCAGCACCATCCAATTGATGCTCGCGGGGTCTCCGCCGTCCTTTTCGACCATGTCGGCCACGGTAACCTCGATTTGCGCCTTGCGTGCTGGCACGGCGATCTTCTTGCCGGCCAGATCCCGTGCGCGAGAGATGCCGCTGTCCGGCTGGATGTACAGCCCGGTGTCATCCACCGAATCGGGTTCCATCGAGTCGACGGCGCCTTCGGCGTAGCCGTCCGCCGCGGCGATGACCGTCAGCTTGACGTCCTGCGACAAGGCATTGAGCAGCGGAATGGACGGGGTGTAGGCCACGTCCAGCTGCCCGGATTGTGCCGCAGCGATTCCGGCAGGCGGATTGGCGACGACCGTGGTTTCAACTTCCAGGCCTTCTTCTGCGAAGTATCCCTCGTCGATGGCTGTCTGGATGGCGGCATCGGAGCTGATGCCGATGATGCCGACGGTGAGCTTCTCGCTGCTGTTGCCGCCTTCGGCGGAGCAGGCAGCCAGGGAGGCGGTCATGGCGAGCAGGGCCGCTCCTGCAAGAGTTCGTTTTTTCATGTCGTTTTCTCCTGATACTTCTCAGTTGGGCGAGTCGAGCCGATGCACTACGTCGCCGTTGACGATGGTGTGGGTCGTGGGATTCTGCTGCAGTTGGCGCACGTCCTCGGACAAGGGGTCGCGCAGGATGCACAGGTCGGCGAGCTGGCCGACCGCGATGCGCCCCTTGTGTTTCTCTGCATGGTCCTGCCATGCGGGAGTCTGGGTCATCATGGCCAGCGCCTGGGCCAAGCTGATCCGCTCGCCATCTCCGGTGCCAGCACCTGCACTCGTATCCCGGGTGACGGCCGCGATGACGCTGTTGCGCCAATCCGGATCGGTAACCGGGGCATCCGAAGCCAGCGAGGCCGCAACACCCAGCCCGGCCGCGGTGGCCAGCGGCTGTTGCTGGGCGAAGCGCTCCGGGCCGAGCAAGGCCAGTTGCAATGCACCCGCATCTGCGCGGATCTTGGGATTGGTGCTGTACCCCATGCCCGCGCGCTGAACCCGTTGGAGCAGCGCCGGTTCACGGAAGGCCCCGTGGATGATGTAGTGCCGGTGATCCCGGCCCTGCCCTGCGTCGCCGAGATGTTCGACCGCCTCGATAAGCGCTTCTGTGGCAGCATCGCCGGTCACGTGCACGCCTGCTTGCAGGCCAGCCGCATCGATTTCGGCAATGATCTGTCGGAATTCGGCCACTTTCTGCTCATCATCGTCGCCGTGCAGGACCAGGGCGCCGTGCCCGTGCCCGCAAGGCAGCTGGTATTCGTCGTGGAACCAGGATGTGCCCGAGCGCGGGATACCGTCGGCGAAGACCTTGACCCCGGCGATGCGCAGGCGCAGCGGGTCGATGCCCTCGGCGGCAGCCGTCATTTCGCCAGCCAGCCCCTGGCGCACCGCCTGCAATGATTCGCCACCGGTACCGGAGAACAGCAGCAAGGCATTGATGCGCAAGGTCAGTTGCCCATCGCGGGCCATGCTCACCAGGATCTGCAGGGACAGGGTGCTGCAGCTGGCGGCCATCAAGGTCTTGCCGCCCGGCCCGAGTCCCGGCTCGGTCAGCGAGGTGATCCCGCAGGCGTGCAACTCCTGCTGGTGCTTGGCGAAGGCCGCGCGCAATTGCTCCTCTGCGAATTCTGGCAGCCCGTTGTTGACCAGTTGCATGGCGGCATCGCCAAACAGCCCACTGGGCGATCCGTCGGGCAGCCGCCCGATGACTCCGCCGGGAACCCTTGCTGAGATGCGCTGCAGTCCTAGGGTCTCCAGAGCCACGGCATTGACCATCACCTGGTGCCCGGTCTTGTCGAAAGCGACGACAGGCCAGCGCTTGTTGGCCGCGAGCACGGCTTTCGCGCCGCCGGAGCCCAGGCTGGCTTCGTCCCAGTGCGCGGCCCTGATCCATCCGCTGGCATCGGGTTCGGCCTCCTCCAGGAGGTTAGCCACCTCATCCCAGTTCGAGGCACCGGCCACCGAGAGGTGTGCATGGCGGATCATCGCGCTGGCCGAGAAATGCAGGTGGCCGTCGTTCAGTCCTGGAAGGATGGCTCCTCCCTGCGCATCAATCACGGTAGTTTCCGGGCCAGCCAGCTTGAGCAGCTGGTCGTCGCCCACGGCGATAATCCGCCCACCGCGCACGGCCACGGCCGTGGGACGCCCGGCACGGTCGGCGGCATCGCATTGTGCCGACAGCCCGATATCCGGAACTACTCCCGAATGGACTACCAGCTGGGCAACCTGATCGGACATGATTCCCTCTCCCCTGAAGACGGCGCCAGCATGTGACTTGCGCAACAACTTCAAGTAGTATGTCGTATGACTTAGTCATTTGACCAGCTTTGCCGGCAAATTAATTTATTTGACTTCCGCGAAGGGCTTCGGCCGATCGGCTAGAGTCCAAATGGAGAGTAGTTTTTGGGACGGGAATCATGGCGCGCATATCAGTAGAAGACCGCAGCAGGCAGTTCATCGAAGCGGCCGCACGCGTGATCGCTTCTGAAGGAATCGCGGCTGCCACTACCAGGCGCATCGCCACCGAAGCAGGCGCCCCCTTGGCGGCCTTGCACTACTGCTTCCGCAGCAAGGACGAGTTGCTGGACGAGGTATACAACCACTTGAGCCGCGACTACGCGCGAGAGCTCGATCCAATCCCGGAGAATGTTGGCCTGGCCGAAGCCGTGGACCTGCACATCCGCCGTGTTTGGCGGCGCATGCTCAATGCCCCGCACGAGCAGGTGACCACCTTCGAACTACTGCTGCGTGCCACCCGGCTGGCCGATCCGGAGGAGATCGAGAAATCGAACAGGATCAACCGCTCCATGTACGATGCTTGGGTCTCTTCTACAAGTGCCGTCTTCCGGGACGCGGCCGAGCGATCCCAGCTCAAGGTCAAGACGGATCTGGACACCGTAGCGCGGATGCTGATTGCCAGCATCGACGGGATCAACCTCCAGCATCTCTCCGATCCGGATCTGGAACGTTCCGCCCGGCTCATCGACCAGCTCTGCACGAGCATCAAGCACATGCTGATCCCCGCCGCCCCAAGGCAGGAAACATGAGCACCTGCTGCGCTCCGCAGCGGACTGGACCGCAGCCCGGAATCCGCCCCGTCACTACTGCCGTGGAACTCGAAACAAATACAGAACCCCGATCCGCAGGCCTCATCAACCTTCCAGGCGGCGAGTTCATGATGGGCGACCATTTCAACGAAGGCTACGAAGCCGATGGCGAACTGCCCGTGCATCGGGTCAAGCTCAATGCATTCACTATGGATGCCACGCTTGTCACCAACGCGGAATTCGCCCGTTTCGCGGATGCCACGGGCTACCGCAGCGAATCCGAGCAGCTGGGCTACTCAGCGGTTTTCCATGCCTATCTTGCAGCACCCAGCCAAGACGTGCTAGGCCCGGCCGAGGGAGCGCCATGGTGGCTCGGCGTGCGGGGTGCCTGCTGGCGCAATCCCGCCGGCACCCAGTCGAACTGGCAGGATATCCCCGATCACCCGGTAGTGCAGGTTTCCTGGAACGATGCACAGGCCTATTGCAAATGGAGCAGGCGTTCCCTGCCAACAGAAGCACAGTGGGAGTATGCTGCGCGTGGCCTGGTCCCCGGGCAACGCTATGCCTGGGGAAATGAGCTGGTTCCAGGGGCTGTGCACCAGTGCAATATCTGGCAGGGCAGCTTCCCCGGCTCAAATACCTTGGAAGACGGGTACCTGGGCACCTCCCCGGTGGGTACCTATCCGCCAAACCCTTTGGGCCTGTTCGATATGGCAGGCAATGTCTGGGAATGGTGCCAGGACTGGTTCCTGCCCAAGTACTACCTTAATAGCCCGGTCAGTGACCCACAGGGGCCGACCATCGGCAAAGGCCGGGTCATGCGCGGAGGTTCGCACTTATGCCACACCTCCTACTGCAACCGGTACAGAGTTTCGGCGCGAAGCAGCAATACTGCCGATTCGGCCAGCAGCAACACCGGTTTCAGGACCGTTGGCTCGAGGTATTAGACGCGCATCTCGCCAAGATCGGCAGGTCTCAGGCAAAATGAAACCATGGCATCACCGACTTCAGCACTAGGCAGGGTCCGCACTTTCGAAGCGTTGGACGAGAAGACCACCGCGCGACTGCGCCGCGCATTGGACGAGTCAGATGACACGACCGTATTCGTCAACGGCACTGCCTTGCAGCTGCCCAAGGAAGCGCACCAGGCCCTGATCGAGGTGCTTTCCCGCTTTGCCGATGGCGAGTCGGTCAGCATCGGCACTCCCGAGTTGCTGCTCAATACTTCCCAGGCAGCCCAGATGGCAGGAATCTCCAACAGCTACCTGCGCAAGCTGGCCGATGCCGGGATCATTCCAGTGGAATACCGCGGCACCCATCGCCGTATTCGCCCGAGCGCCATTCAGCATTGGCTGGATTCCCGCAACGAGACCGAGAAATGAGCCAACCAGCCAGCGAATCCGCCAGCGCCCCGCAGGAGGTCGTTTGGTGGGATCGCCTGCTGATCCGTGTCCCGGGCTATTCCTTGTTCGCATGGCTGGGTGCTTACGGCATGTACCAAGCCGGCGACATCAGCCTGGGTACCGCGGCCCTGCTCTTTTTCGCCCTCGCCCTTCCCTTGCTGGCTGGTTGGCAGATCTTCCAGGTCCTGCGCAGCCGCCGGCGCATCCAGTTATGGCGAAACGCCCAGCGGATCTCCCAGGGCAGCTTGGGCGTTCCCAACGTGGCCGAAATCCGCGCGAAGCTCGACCGGATTATCAGCACCCGGGCCCTTCGCCCGGAGCCGAAGAAGCCACGATTTGGCGGCCTGGCCATCTTCTTCATCATCCTCGGGATCACGGGGATAGCCATCACTGCGGGAATTCTGCTGGCAAAGCTCGGCATTGCCAGCCTGTCGACATTCGTCATTATCGGCTTGCTTGTGGCTGCCCTGCGTCCGTTGCAGCTCATGGGCGTACAGAACCGGGCGTACCGCGCAGTGGTTTCCATTCCCGGGAAGCTCACCGAGGTGCGCGACCTGGTGATGCGGGAGCGCCAAGCATCCAGCGGGCAACGCAGCACGCAAGCTGCCGACAGTGCGCTGGATGCATCCTTGCTGATCATCAATGCTGCCATCGCCGAGTCCCGGTCCGGATATTTCCGGGCTTCGGCGGACTGCGTCGATTTGCTGGCCCTCTTGACCGGGCAGTGCTGGCTGGCCGGCAGCAAGCCGCGAAATCTTGCCGAGAAACTTCACAGCCGCGTCAATGCGGCGCTAGGCCAGCTGAGCATCGAGGAACGCAACGCCTCGCGCTGAGGCAAAGAACCACGCTGTTGAAAGCGCAGGTCTTGCCAAGCCTTGAATTTCCTGCTGGAATACCAAAGTATTCTATTTGAAAACAATTCTTGTGCCGCACCCAGCGCAGGACCCCCGCTCCCTTGCACAGGGAGCCTAGGCCGAGGAGAACCATGACCACCGCATCACAATCGCTGACAACTTTGCACGAAGCCCTGCTTTCCGAGCGCGCGGCGGGAATCAAGCAATCTGCGGTGCGCGACGTTTTCGAGCTCTCGCTGGACCCTTCGTTGGTGTCACTGGCCGGAGGCAACCCCTTCCTGCAACTGCTCCCGCTGGAAAAGGTCGGTGAAATTGCCCAGCGCATCATCGTTGAGCAGGGTCCCGAATCGTTGCAGTACGGCTCCGGACTTGGCACCCCTGAACTGCGTGCGCAGATTATCGATGTCATGGCCGCTGAAGGCATCACGAACGCCAAGGTTGAAGATGTCGTGGTAACCAATGGCTCCCAATCAGCCCAGGACATGGCATGCAAGGTTTTCTGCAATCCCGGGGACACGGTGCTCTGCGAAGACCCGACCTATGTCGGTGCGCTGAACACCTTCGAGGCCTACCAGGTGACTGCTCGCCCCGTGGGCACTGACGAGAACGGCCTGATTCCTGCCGCCTTGCGCGAGCGCATTTCCGAACTGCGCGCAGCCGGCGAGCGGATCAAGTTCCTCTACACCATCCCGAACTTCAACAACCCCTCAGGCATCACCCTGGCTGCCGAACGCCGCCAGGAAATCGTGGACATCTGCCGTGAAGCCGGGATCCTGATCCTGGAAGACAACCCGTATGGCATGCTGCGCTACGAAGGCACCCCGGCGCCTTCGCTGCGCAGCCTGGATCCGGAAAACGTCATCTACATGGGTTCTTTCTCCAAGATCTTCGCACCTGGCCTGCGCATCGGCTGGGCTGCGGTCCCGACCCACCTTTTCCGCCGCTTCTACCTGGCCGGCGAGGCGGTAGCCCTGTGCCCTCCGACCTTGAACCAGATGATCATCAGCGCCTATCTCAACGAGCATGACTGGAAGGGGCAGATCACCAAGTACAACGACCTGTACCGTTCCCGCCGCGATGCGATGCTCGAGGCATTGGGCAAGTACCTGCCAGCAGGTATCACCCATACCCATCCCGAAGGCGGCTTCTTCATCTGGTTGACCCTGCCCGAAGGCATCGACACCTACGCGCTGCTTCAGCAGGGCGTGAAGGCTGGCGTCATCTTCATTCCGGGCGCGGCATTCAGCCCGAGCGGCCAGGCCGACAACAAGCTGCGCCTGGCCTTCTGCTCTGTTGATGAGAAGACCATCGACGAGGGCGTCCAGCGCCTGGCGGGCCTGCTGGCCTCCGCGATCGAGGCAGCGGGCCGCTAGGACCCGGCGGGGCTCAGGCCAGCCGGCCGCCGAAGTCATCGGCAATGGCCGCGGCGGCTTCGCGCAGCTTGGGCAGCAGTCTCTGGTTGATCGCCTCGGGATTATTGCGCCCGGCCTGCACTGAGATGTTCAGCGCCCCGAGCAGCTGGTCCCTGCGGTAGACGGGCACGGCCAGGCCGCGCAGCCCCTCGTCGAGTTCCTGGTTGACCAGGGACCAGCCCTGCTCGCGCACCGTTTCCAGTTCCCTTTTCAGCGCATCGAGGTCCGCCACCGTATGCTCGGTGTACTTCTGGAGCTGCACGCGTTCCAGGAAGGATTCCCGCTCGGCCTCTGACAGGTGCGCAATCAGCACGCGCCCCATCGAGGTCGCCCAGGCCGGAAGGCGATTGCCGATTGACACGTTCATCAAGTGCAGGCGCGGTGCGGCGACGCGTTCCACATAGAGGATGTCCTGTCCTTCGAGCACGCACAAGGAGGAGGTCTCCTCCAGTTCGCGCGCCAGGGCTTGCAGATGGGCGGTGGCGGCCTGGGGCAGCGTGAGCCCGGAGAGGTAGGAAGCGCCGATATCCAGCACCCGCGGGGTCTGCCGGAAGGTGCTGCCATGGGCTTCCAGATATCCCAGATCCGCCAAGGTGAGCAGGAACCGGCGCGCCGAGGCGCGGGTCTGCTCCGTGGCCGCAGCGACCTGGGAGACCGTCAGCTCGGTGGCTCCGGCGCTGAACGCCAGCAGCACGGCCAAGGTCTTCTCCGTGGATTTAACAAAATAATCCGGCCGCTGTGCCACGCTACGGTCTCCCCGCGTTCCTAGTTCCTGCTCCAGCGATTGCTCTCGAATTGCGCAGCCAGCCGGACCGGGGCATTGGGCGCCCCGTATCCATCGTAGCCAGCGCGGCGCTCAACCACCTCGAAGAACATGTTCCCGAGCGTCTTGGTGTAGAAATGCAGGAACTCGCCCTGCTCATCCCGGTCATAGAGCAGGTTCAGCTCCTGCAGCGTCGCCAGCAGCTGCCCGTCCAGGTCGAAGCGGGCGGCCAGGTCCTCGTAGTAGTTGGCCGGCACCGGCAGGAATTCCATCCCCCGGGAGCGTGCCGCACGCGCCAGTTCCACGATGTCCCCGGTGCGCAGGGCCACATGCTCCGGGTACTCGTGGTGCCGCTCGATGGCATTTTCCAGCCCTTGCGGCACGATGTTCAAGGCCAGGCGGACGCTGGAGTCGGCGGTGCGCAGCACCTGGGAACGCACCAGCCCCATGGGGCTGGGCACCTCGGTGCCCGGCAGCATCGCCAGATTCAGCACGCTGCTGTAGAACAGCACCGATTCGTCGAAGGACTGCCAGGGCTGGGCCAGGTTGATGTGGTCGATGCCGGCAACAGCAGGATGCCCGGCCTGCGGCGCGGCCGGCCCGGCATCGGAGAATTCAGTTTCCCAGTTGCGCGTATTGCTTTGGGAGCTGAAGAAGACCTCGGTGTCGTCGGGGGCCAGGAAGCCGGGCAGCTCCTGCTCGTTGTGCGTCTGCTGGCGCGGGACCTTGGTGGCCAGCAGCGCCGCGCCGCGCGCGCCGCCGGCGATGGGGTCCGGAACCTGCACGCCGAACCCGGAGACCGCGGCCTCGACACCGCGGCTGCGCTGGGAGTTGATGATGATCCGGGCCGCGCCCGAGCACCACAGCTGCACCGGCTTGCGCCGGTGCTGGCCCTTGAAGGAGAAGCCCAGCTGGGCCAGCATCCCGGCCACGCGCTCCGGGTCCTCGGTGCGGATTTCGGCGAAGTCGAAGGCTGTGGCTTCCTGGGCTCCGGGCAGCGCAGCCAGCTCGAGGGCCGAGGGCTGGTCGCCGGCGGCCAGCAGCGCGGCGGTCTTGGACTGCAGCCATTTCAGCGAGCGCAGCCCGTCAATGGCGGTCCGCTCGACATTGGACTGGCGGAAGACGTCGTTGAAGATCTCCAGGGAGACGATGCCGGCATAGCCCGAGCGGACCAGCTGGAGCATGAACTCGTCCAGGGCGAAGCCGCCCTGTCCCGGGAAGAGCCGGTAGTGCCGCGACCAGGACAGGATGTCCATGGACAGCACCGGGGCATCGGCCAGCTGCACGAAGAAGATCTTCTCGCCGGGGATCTGCGCGATCTGCGCCGGGTCATCGCCGCGCGAGAGGATGTGGAAGCTGTCCAGGCACAGCCCGACGTTCTGCCGGTCCACGCGCTGCACGATCTGCCAGGAGCGCTGGTAGGTGTTCACGTACTTGCCCCAGGCCAAAGCCTCGTAGGCGATGCGCACGCCGTACTTGGCGGCAAGGTCGGAGAGCTGGCGCAATTGCTGGACGAACAGCTCATCGTCGTCGATGGTGGCGGTGGCGACGTTGGAGCACAGCAGCACCAGGTCCATGCCCAGCCGGTTCATCAGCTGGAACTTGGCTTCGGCGCGATGCAGGTTGGCCTGCAGCTGCTCCTCGGTGACGCCCTCGAAGTCGCGGAAGGGCTGGAACAGATCCAGGCTCAGCCCCAGCCGGAGGGCCATGGCCTTGACCTCCTCCGGGGACATCGGGCTGACCAGCAGGTCCTGCTCGAAGATCTCGATGCCGTCAAACCCGGCCTTGGCGCAGGCCAGCATCTTCTCTTCCAGGGTTCCCGACAGGCATACGGTTGCGATTGATGTGCGCATCAGCGTCCTTCCTCCAGCATGGCCAGCAGGTGCGCGCGCATCCGCGCCGCATCCGGCTTGATTCCGGTGATGATTTCGAAGGCATCCACGGCTTGGCCCACGGCCATGTGCCCGCCGTCCAGGACCTGGCAACCCAGGCTGCGCGCGGCGGTGATCAGTTCGGTGTCCACCGGGCGGTAGATGCAGTCGGCTACCCAGTGGCGCGGCTCAAGCCCCGCGATGTCCAGCGGCAGGCCCGGGTGGTGGTGCATGCCGATCGGGGTGGCATTGAGCAGGCCGTCCTTGCCGGGCAGCAGGCCCGGAACCTCATCGGGGGCCGCGGCGAAGATGTCCGCCTGCGGGAAGTGGCCGCGCAGCTCGGCCACGCGGTGGTTGACCCGGTCCGCGTCCAGATCCACGATGTGCAGCTGCGTAGTGCCCGAGTCCAGCAGGGCGTAGGCCACGGCGGCTCCGGCGCCGCCGGCCCCCAGCTGCAGCACCTTGCCCAGATTGGCTCCGGGCAGCCCCGCAGCCAGCCCGCGGGCGAAGCCCGAGGCATCGGTGTTGTGCCCGTAGAACTTGCCGTCCTCGATGACCACGGTGTTCACCGCGCCGATGGCCCGTGCGGTATCCGAGATGCCGTCCAGGTGCTCAAGCACCAGCTGCTTGCATGGGTGGGTGATGTTGAAGGCGTTGTAGCCCAGCTCGGCTCCGGCGGCCAGCAGCGCTCCGACGTCCTGCCCGGGGCGCTGCAGCGCGGTGAGGTCGATCGGCCGGTACAGGTAGCGCAGGGACTGCGCGTCGGCTTCATGCTCGTGCATGGGAGGCGTGAGCGATGGCATCACGCCGTCGCCGATCAGGCCCACCAGGAACGACTCGGTGCGTGTGCTCATTTTCGTCGCTGCCCTTCATAGTTGGCATCAGGTCTTGCCTGAGATGTGATTTGCCTCTACTCTAAACCAATGAACACATTCCGAACAAGTGTACGCAATGCGCACAAATCGGATTGAGGTTCCGTTCAAACCACTCGATCAGGGAGTATCCCGATGCATGCTGCACACCAGCCAACGGCGTCCAATGACGCCGGAAGCGGAAAGCGAACACCAGTCAAGGCGGCCATAGCCAGCTTCATGGGAAGCGCCGTTGAATACTACGACTTCTTCATCTTCGGCTCCGCCGCCGCGCTCATTTTCCCGCACATCTTCTTCCCGGATACTTCCACCAATGCCGCGGTCATGTCGCTGGCGACCTTCGGCTTCGCCTACGTGGCCCGCCCCATCGGCGCCATTTTCGTCGGGCACTTCGGCGACCGCATCGGCCGGCAGAAGGTGCTGATGTTCACCCTGATCCTCATGGGTGCATCCACCTTCCTGATCGGCTGCCTGCCCACCTTCGACCAGGTCGGCTGGCTCAGCCCGATCCTGCTGGTCTTCGCACGCCTGTGCCAGGGCCTTTCGGCTGCCGGCGAGCAGGCCGGAGCCTCCTCCATGTCCCTGGAGCATGCCCCGGATAACCGCCGCAGCTTCTTCACCTCCTGGACGCTGACCGGCACCCAGGGCGGGCAGATCCTGGCCGCGCTGATCTTCATCCCGGTAGTCGCACTGCCCGATGAGATCAAGTACGGCATCGGCTGGCGCATCCCGTTCTGGCTCTCTGCCGTCGTCGTGATCGTCACCTTCTTCATCCGCCGCTCGCTGCATGAGACCCCCGAATTCGAAGAAGCCAAGAAGAACAACGAGATCGCCAAGCTCCCGCTGGCGGTACTGCTGAAGTTCCACTGGAAGGACGTCCTGCGCGTTATCTTCTGCGCATTCATCGCCGCCGTGTCCACCGTCTACGGCACGCTGGCCATCTCCTACGGCAAGACCATCGGGAACATGGACGAGTCCATTACCCTGTGGCTTGTGGTTGCCGGCAACATCGGCGCGCTGTTCACCCAGCCGCTGTTCGGAATGCTCGCCGACAAGATCGGGCGCAAGCCGGTGTTCATCTACGGCGCGCTGGGCTCCGCGGCCATCATGCCCTTCTACCTGCGTTCCATGGAATCGGATAACGCGCTGGCGCAGTTCAGCCTCTCGGTGCTGGTCTTCTCCTGCGCCTATGCGGCAGCCAATGCGGTCTGGCCGAGCTTCTACGCCGAGATGTTCTCCTCCCAGGTCCGCTTCTCGGGCCTGGCCATCGGCACCCAGATCGGTTTCCTCATGGCAGGCTTCGCCCCGTCCATCGTTGCCGCCCTGGGCGGGCTGGAAGCCAACGGCTGGGTGCAGATCAGCATCTTCACCGCGGTGATCTCGCTGATTTCCGCTGTCGCGGCCATGACCGCCCGCGAAACCTACCGGGTGCCCACCCACGATCTGGGCCGCAAGGTCGAGAAGGTCGCCAGCTAGGCTCCTTCCAGCCGGTACCCGTACACGCCGATTCCGGGCAGCTGCACCTGCAGCTGCCCGGAATTCTGCGTTAGCCGGGCAGGGAATCGGGATCTGCGGCAATCCGCAGCAGCGTTTGCTCGGTGCTGCCCAGCACCTGCGTTGCCGGCCAGATGGCGCGCAGTTCGCGCAGCAAGGCCGGGCCGTCAAAGGCAATCTCCACCAGGGTCCCGGCCTTGAGCTGGCTTTCCACAGCCAATTGGCTGAGCACGGCCGGGCCCATTCCGCCGGCAGCGCACTGGCAAATGGTCGCATTGCTGTTGAATTCGGCCACCGGCTTGGGCCGTTGGGCATGGGCGATATAGTCCAGGAAAGCGCGGGTCCCCGAGCCTTCCTCGCGCTCGATCAGGGCCGTACTCTGCAGCTCATGCAGGGTCAATGCCTGCTCGCGTTGCGCCCATTCATGCCCGGGAGCCACCACGATCAGCATCTCATCGCGGAACACCTGCTTGCTCTTGAGCCCCAGCGGTATATGCGGGGTCTCCACGAAACCGAAACCGAGCTCGCCATGCTGCACGGCGCGGATGACGTCCTGCGAGTTCATGATCCGCATGCTCGGCTTGATCTGCGGCAAGGCCCGGTGCAACTGTCCGATCCAATGCGGGGCCAGGTACTCGGCCACCGTCATGCTCGCCCCGAAGTGCAGGTCGGATCCACCGGCATCAGCCAGCGACCTGGCCCCGGAGGCCAGTGCCTCCAGGCTCGCCAACGCATCCCGGGCCCACTGCACGGTGAGCACGCCTTCGGCGGTCAGCGTGGAGCCGGTTGTCTTGCGGGTCACCAAGGAATACCCCAAGCGGCGTTCCAGGGTCTTCAACGCCCGCGAGGCATTTGGCTGCGCCATCCCGGCCGCACGGGCCCCGGCGCTCAGGCTTCCGTGATCGGCGATGCCCACCAGCAGTTCCAGGGAGGAAATCTGCAGCCAGTGGGACAGGCTCTTGGATGAGTGGGAATCGCTTTCCATATCACGATCATATGCCCGGGATAGCTCGATGGGGCGTACCGCAATCGGCGGATCGGGTTCAGACTGGTTATCGTGCACCATCTCCCTCCTGCCTCCGAAAATACCGCCCGGCCATCGCCCGGCCACCCCCGGAAGACTCCTGCGCCGCGGCTCGTGCAGGCGCTGCCCGGATTGCTGCTCTGCCTGCTGCTCGGGGCGCTGTGCATGATCGCCAGCCAGTTCTTCAACGGGCTCAGCGCCCTGTTGCTGGCCATCCTGCTCGGCGCGTTGTGGCGGAACATCGCCCCGGTCCCAGCGGCATTGGCCCCGGGAACTGCTATCGCGGCGAAGCAGCTGCTGCGCCTGGGCATTGTGCTGCTTGGACTGCAGCTGTCGCTGGGTACCATCCTCGGGCTCGGGCCCGGCGTGCTGCTGGTGGTGCTGGCCTCGGTCGGAGCCACCTTCTTCGCAACCCTGTGGATCGGCAAGAGGCTCGGCATGGATGCGCAGCAGCGCCTGCTCATTGCCACCGGCTTCTCCATCTGCGGCGCCGCCGCGGTCGCCGGCACCGAGAACGTCATCAAGGCCAAGCAAGAGCAGGTGGCCACCGCCATCGGCCTGGTGGTCCTCTTCGGCACGCTGATGATCCCGGCCATGCCCGCCCTGGGCCTGCTGCTGGGATTGGATGAACGCGGCATCGGAATGCTCATCGGGGCTTCGACCCACGAGGTGGCCCAGGTCGTGGCCGCCGGCGGCTCGGTAGGCGCGGGAGCGCTGGTTGTGGCCGTAACGGTGAAGCTGGCCCGCGTTGTGCTGCTGGCACCGATCATTGCCGGTGTCGGGCTCTGCATGCGGCGCAAGCACTCGGTCCAAGGCGGCAAGAACCCGCCGCTGGTCCCGTTATTCGTGCTCGGGTTCCTGGCCGCGATGCTGCTGCGCACCACCGGGATCCTGCCCGAGTCCCTGCTCTCGGCCGCCTCGACCGTGCAAACGCTGCTGCTTTCAGCGGCAATGTTCGCCCTGGGCCTGGGCGTCCACCTGCGCAGCATCGTGAAGTCAGGGGGCCGCTCGCTGCTGCTGGGCCTGCTGGGGACCTTGGTGATCATCGTGGTGGCCGCCTGCGGCACGATACTCTTCCCGCCGGCCTGATGTGCCGCCTGCGGAGAGCGCTGCCATTGCCCTTACCTTGCGCTCCATCCCCCGTCCATGGCGTAGGAAGCACCGGTGACCATGCTCGCTGCATCAGCGCAAAGCCAGGCCACCAAGGACGCAACTTCTCCGGGTTCCACCAGCCGCTTGACCGCCGCTTCGGTGAGCATGATTTTCTGGACAACCTCGGATTCGGCAATGCCGTGGAGCTTGGCCTGGTCGGCAATCTGCTTTTCCACCAGCGGCGTGCGCACATAGCCCGGGTTGATGCAATTGCTGGTGATCCCGAAGTCGGCACCTTCCAAAGCCGTGACCTTCGACAGGCCCTCCAACCCGTGCTTGGCCGCAACGTAAGCGCTCTTGAAGGCGCTGGCCCGCAGTCCGTGGATGGAAGAAATATTGATGATGCGCCCGAAGCCGCGCTCGCGCATGCCGGGCAGGGCTGCCCGGATGAGCAAAAAAGGCGACTCCAGCATCAGCCGGTGGATCAGCCTCCAGGCTTCGGGGTCGTACTCGTGGATTGGAGCCACCCTTTGCACGCCGGCGTTGTTAATCAGGATGTCGGTTTCCAGGCTGAGATCTTCCAGGGACCTGGTATCCGAAAGATCCACGGCCCATGCTTTTCCGCCAAGCTTGCGGGCCGCTTCTTCAGCGGCTTGTTCGTTGAGGTCGGCAATCGTCACGACGGCACCAGCGTGGGCCAATGCGGTGGCACTGGCCAGGCCTATGCCGGAGGCGCCGCCGGTAATCAAGGCGCTGCGCCCTTTCAGCCCCTGGGGCCATGGGCCAATCTGTTCCGCCATTGCGCTCATCCTCTGCTCGGCTCCCCTGCGTCTTCTAGTTGCATTGCCCGCAGCTTTGCGCAGGGCTCTTCGTTTCAAACTAGGCTCCGGAAAGGAATCCGGTCAACGGCATTCGCTGTGCAGATTCCGCAGGTGAATGTGCAGGCATGCACAGTGGCGCCTGCTGGTTCTGCGTTTGCTGTGCGCCGGAAGCTAAGCTGGCTCTCGAAGGCTATTTTCATTCTCAAGAGCCAAGGACATGGTAGGCAATGACGACTTCCCCGATACCCGCGACCCCCTCCGAGGTCCCGATCCGCAAAGCGGCCAGTGTTTTGCTGCTGCGCGAGGCAACTGGCGGGTTTGAAGTTTTCATCCAGCATCGGGTGAACACCATGGACTTCGCAGCCGGCATGGTGGTCTATCCCGGGGGCCGTGTTGATGCCCAAGACGGCCAGATGGTGGATGGCGCCGAACTCGATTCCGCCCTGCTCGGCAAGCACGCCCAGCAGTGGGCGCACACCTCGATCCTCGGCGAAGGACCAGAACGCGCGGAGTACCTGGCCGGCGAAATCCTGGCCGCGGCACGTCGTGAAGTGTTCGAGGAAACAGGGCTCCTGCTGGATCCTGGCCAACTGCACCCATGGGCCAACTGGGTCACCCCAGCCGGTTTCCCGCGGCGGTTCGACACGTACTTCTTTGTTGCGGCGTTGCGCGCCGGCCAGGAACCGGTCCACCAGACCACCGAAGCGGTGATCTCCAAGTGGATCAGCCCACAGGAGCTCTTCGCTTCCCTGGAACGCGGCGAGATCAAGATGATGCGCCCCACCCAGCGCACCTTGCTGGATGCGATGGAGCAGGGCAGCATCGAGCAGATCGTTTCCAGCAGGCCGGTGATCTCTTCGGTCCATCCGAATCCCGAGGATTCCCAGTCGGGAAACGCTGTGCGGAATACGGAAAAGCACTTCAACGCTTGATAATCGCCAATCAGGATTCCAGCAGCGTGCGTCCGACAATCAGCGACATGATCTCGTTGGTGCCTTCCAGGATCTGGTGCACGCGCAGATCCCGGGCGATCTTCTCCATCCCGTAGTCGGCGAGGTAGCCATAGCCGCCGTGCAGCTGGATAGCGTTGTTGGCGGCATTGAAACCGGCGTCCGTGGCCATCTTCTTGGCCATCGCGCACAGGCGGACCCGGTCCGGGCTCTTCGCGTCCAAGGCGGCCGCGGCACGGCGCAGCAGTGAACGCGCGGCTTCCAGTTCCATGTCCATCTCGGCCAGCTTGAAGACCAGCGCTTCCTGCCTGGTCAGCGGTCCGCCGAAGGCCTGGCGCTCTTTCAGGTACAGCGCGGACTTCTCCAGCGCGCTCTGCCCGCCGCCCAGCGAGCAGGCCCCGATGTTCAGGCGGCCACCATTGAGCGCCTGCATGGCCATGGAAAAGCCCTGGCCCTCTTCGCCCAACAGGTTGCCGGCGGGAATGCGCACGCCTTCCATGATCACCTGGCGAGTGGGCTGGGCCTTCCAGCCCATCTTCTTTTCGTTCGGCCCGAAGCTCAGTCCCTCGGCATCGCCGGGAACCAGGAAGGCGCTGATGCCGCGCGAACCGGTATCGGCGGTCCGGGCCATGACGATGTAGAGCGCCGAGCTTCCGGCACCAGAGATGAATTGCTTGACGCCGCTGAGCACGTACTCGTCACCGTCCTTGCGGGCACGGGTTGACAGGGCCGCCGCATCGGAGCCGACTCCGGGCTCGGTCAGGCAGTAGGAGCCCAGGTCGTCCATGGCGGTCATCGATGGCAGCCATTTGGCACGCTGCTCGTCGTTGCCGAAGGTGTCGACCATCCACACGACCATGTTGTGGATGGAAATGTAGGCGGCCAAGGTCGGATCGGCTTTGGCGAGTTCCTCGAAGACCAGCACCGCGTCGCTGCGGCTCAGACCGGATCCGCCATGATCTTCTGAAACGTAGATTCCGCCCATGCCCAGCTGCCCGGCTTCGGCCAGCACATCGACCGGGAAATGCTGCTCCTGGTCCCAGGACAGGGCGTTGGGAGCAATCCTGGTCTCGGCGAAATCATGGACCATCTCGATCAATGACTTCTGGTCTTCGCTTACTTCAAACAACACCGGCTCCTTTGCCTGTTCTTGCGTCTTCGACCTCAGTCTATGTGACGCAAGATACAACCGGAGACCAAAGTGGCAAGGTCAAGATTATTCGTTTCGAATTGCTTGGTCCCCAGCACAACTGTCCATCTGCAGTTCCTCGGATGATCATTTTGCCCTCGGAAATTGCCACCTCGACCAGTTATTCGCGGGCGTCGAATTCCTCACGGGCCGCCAGCACCATAGGCACATGCTTCTCGGACCATCTCCGCATGGTTTCCATGGGCTCCAGGATTCCGTAGCCCAAATCCGTCAACTCGTAATCGACCCGCACCGGCACCTGGGCATAGATGGTACGCCGCAGCAGGCCGTCGCGTTCCAAATTGCGCAGGGTGCTGGTGAGCACCTTCGGAGTCACGGTGCCGACCCGTTGGCGTAACGCAGAGAAACGTAAGGGCCCGCCGGCTAGCGCGAGCAATACCAGCGGTGTCCATTTGTCGCCTAAACGCTGCATAATTTGACGTGAAGGGCACTCCTGCACGAAGACATCGAACGACTCATGACTATCCATTAGGAAACCTGGTTTCGTTGTAGATTTCAGTATCTAAAAGATACCATCGTGTTGAACCTATTTCGTTTCGCGAGGAAAAGAGAACACCATGAAGATTGCAGTTTACGGAGCCACCGGCATGGTCGGCTCGGAAGTCGTTGCCGAAGCAGCCTCCCGCGGCCACGAAATCACCTCCGTCACTCGTTCGGGCAAGGAGATCGAAGGCACTACCGCCGTGGCCGCCGAGCTGGGCGACGGCGCAACCTACCGCGACCTGGGCAAGAACAACGACGTGGTCGTCATTGCCGTGCCTCCTTCGCGCACCGGCGGCGACCACCAGGAATACCTGGACGCCTTCGAGCAGATCACCGAAACCCTGGTTCCAGCCCGCCTGGTGGTTGTCGGCGGCGCCGGAGCTACCGAGGTAGATGGCGTGCGCCTGGTTGACACCCCGGGGTTCCCGGAGGAATACAAGGCCGAGGCCACCACCTGCGCCGAGGTCTACGACATGTTCACCTCGGTTTCGGGCATCACCTGGACCGTCGTGGCCCCTGCCCCGGTAATCATGCCAGCACGCCGCACCGGCAGCTACACCCTGGGGACCGATTCGCCAGCAGGCGACTTCGTTTCCTCCCAGGACTTCGCCGTGGCGATCCTCGATGAGATCGAAACCCCGGTCCACCAGAACCGCCGCATGACCGTGGCCAGCGAAAAGTAGATACCCTCGAGGATTGCCGCTGGCCAGGTTTCGTCAGATCGGAGCGATTCGCTCCGATCTGACGAATGCGTTCCAGATGACTAGAGTTGGTTTGGTCATCACCACTAGTTCATCGAGGTAAGCCCTTCCCCATGCAACGTAACTCGCGCGCGTCCCGGATCCTTGGCTGCGCTATCGCGCTCCCGCTACTTGGATCCCTTCTAGCCAGCTGCTCGGCAGGTGCAGGATCCGATTCCACCGCAGAGGATGTGAAGCCGGTTGCCGGCGGCACCCTGGTCTATGCTTCGGGCGATGCCGAGCCGGCCTGCCTGGACCCGCATGTGGGCGGCAACTACCCGCAGGCGCTGGTGGCAAGCCAGTACCTCGAATCCCTGTTCACCAAGGATGCGGACGGGAAGATCATCCCGTGGCTTGCCGAAAGCACTGAAGTTTCCGAAGATGGCTTGACCCGCACCATCACCCTGCGCGACGGGATCTCCTTCACCGACGGCACCAAGCTCACCGCCGAAGCAGTCAAGGCCAACATCGAGCACCTGAAGGATCCGAATACCGCTTCCTCCACCGGCTACCTGGCCGTGGGCAAGGTCGTGGATATCGAGATCGCAGATGAGCTCACCGCAGAACTGACGCTCTCCGCCCCGGATAACGCATTGCTCGAATCGCTGTCCATGCCATGGACCGCCATCGAATCCCCCAAGGCGCTGGAACGCGACCAGGCGACCAACTGCGCCTCACCGGTAGGCACCGGCCCGTTCAAGGTCGAATCCTGGGAGCACCAGAAGGCTGTGAACCTGGTCCGCAATGAAGACTACGTGCTGCCGGTCCAGAACCCGGAACGCGCCGATGGCAAGGCCTATCTGGAGGCCATCACGTGGCGCTTCATCCCGGAGGCCGCTACCCGCTACGCGGCCCTGGTCTCGGGCGAAGTCGATGTCATTGACAATGCCCAGCCGGACACCATCGCCACCGCGATGAAGGACAACGCACTAGGCCATCTGGATGCCCCGCGTCCGGGCGCTTCCAACCGCATCGAGCTGAACAGCTCCAAGGCGCCATTCGACGACCAGCGCGTGCGCGAAGCCTTCATCCGCTCGGTGGATGCCAGCGCCGGCGTCAATTCCCTCTACTTCGGCACCACCAAGCGCAGCTACTCGCTGCTGTCTTCCCAGGAGCCGCTGGGCTACGCCGATGAATCGCTCTTCGGCACCGATGCGGCCAAGGCCAACGCGCTGCTCGACGAGGCAGGCTGGAGCGAACGCGACGTCGAAGGCTACCGCGTGAAGGACGGCAAGCGCCTGTCGCTTCTCTTCCCGGTCTCCACCAACCAGTCGGTCCCTGCCGAACAGTCCCTGTTCGAGCAGTTCCAGGCCCAGGCCAAGGCCGTGGGCTTCGAGGTCAAGATCCAGCTGCTGGACCTCTCCAGCTGGTACGGCGCCCTGGCCCAGCACGAATACGACCTGGTCTCGGCTCCCTACACCAAGGTCGGCCCGTCGGTGCTGCGCATCCTGTACCACTCCGATTCGACCGTGCCGGCGCCATCGGGCTACTTCGCCAACAACGCGCAGGTGAAGAACGAGAAGCTGGACGAGATCCTGGCCCAGGCCGAAGAGGCCAGCGATGAAGCGCAGCGCGCTTCGCTGTACGAGCAGGCGCAGAAGCTGGTCCTGGAGGGCTACTACGTGCTGCCGCTCTACGATCAGCAGAACCACTTCCTCTACGGCAAGAACGTGCACGGGCTCGGCGCCACCACCGCGGTGTCCTCGCCGGTCTACTACGACACCTTCATCACCGAGTAGCACCCCATGGGCACGATTGCTTGGGCCGGGCGCAAGATCGGCGGCGCGCTGGTGGTGCTGTGGCTGGTCGCCACCGCCATCTTCATCGCCATCCGGCTGATCCCCGGCGACCCGGCCGAAGCAATCATGGGCGGCCCCGGTTCCCAGGCCTCGGCCGAAGCGCTGGCCGCGGCCCGCGCCGAGTACGGCCTGGACCTTCCGCTCATCGCCCAGTACCTGATGTACCTGGGCAAGCTGGCCACCTTGGACTTCGGCACCTCGTATTCGCTCAAGCAGCCGGTCGCCGGCATCATGGGCGATCTCCTGCCCAATACCCTCTGGCTAGCGCTGCTCGCCCTGGCGGCCGCGTGGATGCTGGCCCTGGGCTTCGCGGCATTGGCCATGCGGGCTAACCGCCTTGGCGCTTGGGTTGGGAATATCGTGGAAATCATTGCCGCCGCCGTGCCGCACTTCTGGCTCGGCGCGGTGCTGATCATGCTCTTCTCCTCGGTGCTCGGCTGGCTGCCGGCCGTGGACAACGGCACCGCGAAGGGCCTGGTCCTTCCGGTGCTGACCCTGGCATTGCCGCTGGCGGGGTTCCTCACCCAGTTGATGCGCGATTCGCTCACCGGAGCCATGGGCAGCCAGTTCGCGCTGGCCGCCCGTGCCCGCGGCGAGAGCCGGCTGGCCGTCTTCTGGCGCCACGGACTGCGCCATGCTGCCCTGCCCGCCCTCGGCCTGACCGGTTGGGCATTCTCTTCCCTGCTTTCAGGTGCAGTAGTGGTCGAGGCGATCTTCGCCCGCCCGGGCCTAGGCCGCTCGCTGCTATCTGCGGTGCTGGCCCGCGACATTCCCATGGTCACCGGCATCGCATTGTTCTCCGCACTGGTGTACATCGTGGTCATGGCGATTACCGAGGGCATCGAACGCGCCATTGATCCGGCAGGGGCCAGCTCATGAGCCGTGCCGCGAAGATCCTCTCGGTTTCCTTTATTGCCCTGTGGGCGCTCATCGCGCTGGCCCCTTCGGTGCTGGCTCCGGGCGACCCGTTGGCCATCAACCCGGCCGAAGCATTCCAGAAGCCCGGCGCCGCGCACTTCTTCGGCACCGACGAATCCGGCCGTGACATCTATACCCGCGTCATCCATGGTGCCCGCGACTCGCTGGCTATCGGCTTGGCTGCCACCGCCCTGGGCATGGGGCTGGCCATCGTCTTGGGCACCGTTGCGGCACTGTCCCCGCGCTGGCTCGACGAGATCATCCTGCGCGTGCTCGAAGCGCTCTACGCGATTCCCTCCTTGCTGATGGCACTGCTGATCATTGCCTTCACCGGGCCCGGCGTCGGGCCGGCCATCGTCGCGGTGGGCCTGTCCACCGCACCGGGATATGCCCGGTTGGTGCGCAGCCAGATCCGCACATTGAAGAGCTCGGAAATGCTGGAGGCAGCCACCGTGCTGGGCCGTGGCACTTCGCTGAAGGTCCGCAACCACTTGGTTCCCAACGCCCTGAAACCCCTGCTGGCACTGGTGACTTTGGGGATCGGCCAGGCGGTCATCTGGGCTGCCGCCTTGTCCTTCCTGGGCTTGGGCACACCGCCGCCAGCTCCCGAATGGGGTGCAATGCTCTCGGCCGGGCGCACCTACCTGCACTTTGCCTGGTGGATGAGCTTGTTCCCCGGCTTGGCCATAGTTTTCGTCTCCGCAGGCGCCACGCTGATTGGCCGCGCGCTGGGCGGAAAGGCCAGGACAGCATGAACGGGCAAGCAATGATTGCAGTCAAGGATCTTTCGGTCAGTTTCGGTTCTGCCGTGGCGGTGAGAAACGTTTCCTTCACCGTCCAGGCCGGACGTTGCCTCGCATTGGTCGGCGAATCCGGGTCGGGCAAATCCGTCACCGCACGCAGCCTGCTTGGCCTCTCCGGCGGCACCGTCAGCGCCACGGAGCTATCTGTCTGCGGCCAGAACGCCTTGGCGTTCTCCGACCGCAGCTGGCAGCAGATCCGCGGGAATTCGGTGTCCATGATTCTGCAGGATGCACTGATGGCGCTCGATCCGCTGCGCCCGGTGGGCCGGGAAATCGGTGATGCGCTCAAGGCGCACGGCAAGATCTCCAGGCCCGAGCTCCAGCAAAGCGTGATCCAGGTGCTCCAGTCCGTGCGCATGCCCGAGCCCGAGCGCCGCGCCAAGCAGCGTTCCACAGAGCTATCCGGCGGCATGCGCCAACGTGCCCTGATTGCCCAAGCACTGGCCGGCAACCCTCAGGTAGTCATCGCCGATGAGGCGACTACCGCCTTGGACTCGGGCTTGACCGCACTGGTTCTGTCGCAGCTGCGCGAGCTCAAGGACCAGGGCCGCGGTGTGCTGATGATCAGCCACGATCTGGCCCAGGTAGCGCACTTGGCCGACGACATTGCGGTGATGCGCAACGGTGAAATCGTTGAGGCCGGCATCACCGGGCAGATCCTGGGCAACCCCCAGCACGAGTACACCCGCCAGTTGCTGCGGGCCGTGCCCTCGGGGGTACCGCGCTTCGCCCCGTTGTCGGTATCCAGCAAGCCCGTGGCCGCACCGGCCCCGGAAGACCCCGCGGCAGCATCCAGCGCGTTGTCGGTCAAGGATCTGTCGAAGAGCTTCGGCAAGCACGCGGCCGTGAATTCGGTCAGCTTCGAGGTGCCTCGCGGCAAGACCCTGGGCATCGTTGGCGAATCCGGATCCGGCAAAACCACCACTGCCCGCATGGTCCTGGGCTTGCAGAAACCCGATGCTGGAACCGTTGAGTTGCTCGGCGAACGCTTTGCCCCGGCTCATGAGGCACAGCGCCGGAAGCTGCGCGAGCAGATGGGCGCGATCTACCAGAACCCGCTGGGATCCTTTGATCCCCGCTATTCCGTCGGGCAGCTGCTGGCCGATGCCTTGAGCCGGGGCAGGTCCAAGCGCGCGGCCGAGTACCGGAAACCGGTAGCCCAGCTGCTGGAACAGGTTGAGCTGTCCGATGATTTGCTGGGCCGCAATCCGCGCGAGCTCTCCGGCGGACAGCGCCAGCGCCTGGCAATTGCCCGTGCGCTAGCGCCCAAGCCAAAGGTGCTGGTCCTTGACGAGCCGGTTTCCGCCCTGGATGCATCCATCCAGGCAACCGTGCTGGATCTTTTGGACCGGATCCAGTTGGAGACCGGAACCAGCTACTTGTTCATCAGCCACGACCTGTCGGTCATTGAGCATATGAGCGACACGGTTGCGGTGATGCATGAGGGCAAGATCATCGAGCAGGGCGCTACGGCCCAGGTCTTCGGTGCCCCGCAGCATCAGTACACCAAGCTCTTGCTCTCGGCCATGCCGCGGCTGCGCTAGTTCCGCCCGGACCGGCCATGCGTCCCTAGACCAGGTCCACCATCTGGTCCTTGACCTGCTTGCGCAGGATCTTGCCCAACAGCGAGCGCGGCATTTGATCGATCTGCACGATGCGCTTGGGCACCTTGTAGGCGGCCAGCAGCTCGCGGCAGTGGGCGCGCAGCGCGTCCTCGTTCAGCCCGCAGCCCTCTTCGAGCTGCACCGCGGCAACCACCATTTCGCCACCGCGGGCCAATGGCTTTCCGAAGACCGCGGCATCGGCAACATCAGCGTGCTGGCGCAGGGCGATCTCGACCTCGGTCGGGGATACGTTGAATCCTCCGGTGATGATCAGCTCCTTGGCGCGGTCCACCACCTGTGCGAATCCCTCCTCGTCCACGGTGACCACGTCGCCCGAGCGCAGCCAGCCGTCCTCGGTCTTGGCCTTGGCCGTTTCCTCCGGGTTGTTCCAGTAGCCGCCGAACACCTGCGGGCCCTTGATCAGCAATTCGCCCGGCTCGCCCTGGGCCACCTCCCTGGACGGATTCTCCACGTCGACGACCTTCATCAGCGTCGAGGGGAAGGGCACGCCGATGGTGCCGGTGCGGCGGCTCGGGTGGAACGGGTTGCCCAGTGCCACCGGCGAGGACTCGGTCATGCCGTAGCCTTCCACCAGCAGGCCGCCGGACATCGATTCCCACAGCTCCACGACGTGATCGGGCAGGTTCATCGCCCCGGAGATGCAGTACTTGGCACTTTTCAGCGAGACGCCGCGCTCCTCGGCCGCCAGTGCGGTGCGCTCGTAGATGGGCGGCACCGCGCAGTACACGGTGGCCGGGGACTTCTTCCAGGCATCCAGGATCATCTCCGGGTCGAACTTCGGGAAAAGCACCAGCAGACCCTGCTTCTTCACGCCGAAGGTCAGGTACAGGGTCATGCCGAAGGCATGGAACATCGGCAGGATCGCGTAGAGGATTTCCTCGCGTTCCTGCGCCCCGAGCATCCATGCCTCGCCCTGCAGCGCGTTGGAATACAGGTTAAAGTGGGTGAGCATGGCCCCCTTGGGGTGCCCGGTGGTACCCGAGGTGTACTGGATGACCGCCAGGTCATTGACGCCCGGATGCGGGTGGCTCTCATCCAGCTCCGCACCGGAGAGCAGGTCCTTCCAGGCCACGGTGCCCGAGGTGCGGGCCGTGAGCGAGGCCCTGGTCTCGCGCAGCTTCTTGACCGGCAGGTTCAGTGCCAGCCGCTTGAGGGCGGGGAAGGCTTCAAGCAGGTTGACCGAGACGATCGCGTCGAGCTGCACGTCCTTGGGGAATTCCTGGACGTTGGCCACGACCTTGTCCCAGGCAATCGCGATGCGCGCCTGGTGGTCTTCGAATTGGTGGCGCAGTTCGCGCGAGGTGTACAGCGGGTTGTGCTCCACCACGACGGCGCCGAGCCGCAGGATCGCGTAGAAGGCGATCACGTGCTGCGGGCAGTTGGGCAGGATCAGCGCAACGCGGTCCCCGGCACGCACGCCGAGCTTGCGCAGGCCCTCGGCGGCCTTGGCTACCTGCGCGCCCAGATCGGCGTAGCTGGTGCGGCGGCCGAAGAATTCGGTCGCCGGGCTATCGCCGGCTTCGCGCACGGAGCGCTCGAACATGCGGCTCAGCGGTTCGGTGGGCAGCTCGATTTCGGCCGGGACTCCCGGCTGGTAATTCGCCACCCATGCGGGCGCAGCACTATTTTCCATATGTCCAATCATGCCTTGTTGCAGCCACTGGCGCGATTTAAAAGGCAGGGCGCGCGTTGAAACAGCTTGCCCGTGTTGTCTGCGTCACTGGTTAGACTGCGCGTAGGAGACTAGGAGGCCATCATGGTGCGTTGCTACCCGCAGGAACCAGAGTTCACCAGCCAAACTGCCGCAGAGAAAAAGGTGTGGGATATCCTGCGCCGCAGCTTGCCTGATGACGCAATTCTTTTCCATTCCGTGCAGTTGCGCCATCAGCGGGCAGAACATGAAATTGATCTCCTTGTTCTTTTGCCCGGAGTAGGCGTAGCCGTCATCGAGGTCAAAGGCGGGCTGGTCAGCGTGGAGAAGGGTACCTGGTACCAGTCGGGGGCCAAGGATAAGCATCCGTTGAAGGAAAGCCCCATGGCCCAGGTTCAAAGTGCGTCCCACGCGCTCAGAGAACTACTGGGCACGCACATGGGCAGTCGCTTCACTAGCCGAATCGCTGATGTGGTTTGCTTCCCTTACACCGACTGGCCAGTTGATTATTCGTCTGTGGGCCTTCCGCGTGATCTGGTGATTGACCGGGGCCAGGTCGAAAATCTCGTAGCCTGTTTGCACACAGCCATCGAAGAACGCGGTGTCGGTTCCTCCGCATTGGCCCTCGATTTCGCCGAGCGCATGATCAGGCATTTGAACGGAGATACCGGTCCATTAGGGGCATCGCCCGCTGAAGTTGATTATGCCCAGGCCATGTCCAACGAGGACATCCAGGAAACGCTCACCGCCCGCCAGTCCATCTTGCTGTCCTGCACCCGTTCCTTGAAGCGTTTGCAGTTCCTTGGCGGCGCTGGAAGCGGCAAGACCTGGATGGCGTTGAAGAAGGCCAAGGAACTAGCCAAAAGCGACAAGCGAGTAGGGCTATTCTGCTACAACAAGGGCCTTGGGCTCTATCTGCAATCCGAGGTGGAGACTTGGCGTCAGAACAGGCCGGTGCACGTTGGCGAATTCCACGAGTACGCCCGCAAATTGGGGGTTCCCGATGGTTACGGCCGAGAATACTTTGAGGAAGAGCTGCCACAGCATCTGCTCGCTCTGGGAGCTTCTCTACCCGAAGATGAAAAGCTTGACGCGGTGATTGTGGACGAAGCGCAAGACTTTGCCAGCAGTTGGTGGGAAGCGCTCTTGGCCTGCACCAAAGATCCTGAGCACGGCGAAGTCTACGCCTTCATGGATGACCGCCAAGATGTGTACCAGCGCTGGGACGGTCAGTTCTCCGGAGATGGTACGCCGCTGGTTCCGATCCACGTCGACGATAATTTGCGCAATACCCGGCGGATTGCAGATACGTTCAAGGAGATCATCGGCAATCACTCTAAGCTTCGTGGCGGCGAAGGCTTTGCTGTCCGCTACGTTAATTGCGCAACGGACGACGCAGTGGACGTCGCATCCGATTGCGTTGACGCTTTGCTTGGCGAAGGGTGGGCAAACAACCAGATCGCCTTGCTGACCACAAATCGGCGCCACCCCATTCACCAAGACCACTTCGAGAACGACACGATCGACAGCGAATACTGGCCAGCCTTCCACAGGGATGAGGAGGAGTTCTATGGCCATGTTCTTGGCTTCAAGGGGCTGGAACGCAGTGTGGTGATCTTATGCGTCAACGGTTTCAAGGACATGGAACGCGCAACTGAGCAGCTCTACGTTGGCTTCTCACGTGCCCGCAGCCTTCTGGTAGTCGTCGGCGACAAGGAACTTATCGACGCGGCTAGTGGTGCGAACCGGCAGATTTCCTTGGACGCGGCGCTGGATTGGTGCCCATGCCCCGAACCCGCGAGCAGCTAGAAGTTCAGCCCTCGGGCCGCTACATCCCATACCTCGCTGGTGCCGTCCTCGTGCACCGCCAGCACGCTGTCGACCAGGTTCACCGCGACGCAGACGTGGTTGGGGATGACCTGGACTTGCTCTCCGTAGGCCGGCAGGTCCAGGCCTTCGGGCCATAGCACGGTGGCATGATGTTCGGATAGCGCGCTGATGCGCGCTTCGGGGCACTCCGCGATGCGCCCGTAGCCGGTGGCCCAGGCCGGGCGGTCGCCTCCGAGCACCTTGCTGCCGGCATCCAGCACGATGCGCCGGGGAATCTGCCCATCGCCTTCATGCCGGCTGATCACGGTGGACGCGACGGTCAGGGAAATATCCTCCCAGCGCACGCGCCCCAGCTCGAACTGCTGCGCATCGCCGAAGACGTAAACGCCTGGGCGCACCTCGGTCAGTACCGAGTTATCGCTGAGTTCGGCGCTCGGGGTGGAGCCGCCGCTGATGCGCTTGATCGCGTGCCCGGCGTCGCGCAGGAGGCAGGCTGCCTCGGCGAGAGCCTTGTGCTCATCGTTGAGTGCGGCGTCGATGCCGTCCGGCGAGTAGCTGTGGCCGGGGAAGGTGAAGATCCCATGCACGCGCATTCCTGCCGCGCGGGCGGCATTGGCTATTTCCACCGCGCCCTGGGGGCTGGTGCCGCTACGGTGATGGCCGCTGTCGATTTCAATGACGAGCTTGACCTTGGAGGCCTTCTCCCCCAGCATCCTGGCCATCTGCTGCACGGCCTCGACAGAGTCCGTGCCGATGCTCAGCTTGGCACGGCGCATCAGCTCCAGGATGCGTACTGCCTGGGATTCGTTGACCCACAAAGGGTAGGCAATGAAGATCTTCGCGACCCCGTGCAGCGCAAACGCGAGGGCTTCGCCTACGGTTGCCACGGTGAGCCCGGCGGAACCGGCGTCCATCTGGCGCTCGGCTATTTCATGCATCTTGTGGGTCTTGGCATGCGGGCGCAGTTTCAGTCCTTGGCTCGCCACCCGGTGGGCCACCCGGTCAATGTTCTGCTGGAGCTTCGCCACGTCAACGATGACCTGCGGGGTGTTGATTCCGGCCGGGATAGTGCCCAAATTTTCCGTCCTTCTGCACTTGAACTGCGTCGCGGAGAATCCTGGAAATAGGCATTCCCGCCGATCTGAAAGATTACCGCAGGAAGCTTTGTACAGGGGAAGGAAAAACTAGCGTGGCAACGTGCTGGACCGGGCCGACAGCTTGGTGGACAACTCATGGGCATGGTGCAGCAAGAGGTTGCCCAGTTCTTCGCGGCGGCCCGCTTCAAAGCGCGTGTGGATCCCGGTCAGGCTCAGTGCCCAGGCAGGCTGCCCGGAGTTGTCAAAAACTGCGGCGCCCATGCCCCAACTGCCCTCGACGATCAGCCCCGGGTTGACCGAATAGCCCAGCTGGCGGGTTTCGGCGACCTTTTTGCGCAGCTCTTCCCGTGAATGCGCAGGCCCATATCCTGGCTCAAGATCGGCATTGCGCAGGTAGCGCTCAATGCCCTGTTCAGGCAGGAAAGCAAGGATGGCTATACCGGCCGAGGCGACTCCCAGCGGGAAGCGCCGTCCTTCATACAGGACGAACGAGCGGATGGGAAAGGCTCCATCCTGGCGCAGCAAGCACACGGTTTCGTCGCCTCGGCGTGCCGAGAGGAATGCGCTTTCCCCGGTTGCCTCGGCGAGCGCGGCAACATGCTCGCGGGCCATTTCGCTGATGTCGTAGCGCTCGGCTGCCACCGCGCCCATGAGGTAGAGCTCGGGGCCAAGCAGCCAGCGGCCGGTGCGATTGTCGTGGTCGCAGAATCCTTCGGTGGCCAACGCGCTGAGCAGGCGATGCACGGTGGGGCGGGCCAAACCGGTGCTTCGGGCGGTATGCGTCGTGGTGATGCCCTCGGGCATTGCAGTGCTCACGGCACGAAGCACGGCGGCCAGCCGTCCTACGACTTGGGTTCCAGCCGGGGAATTGCTCATGACCACATTATGGACGATCGGTTTTGGGCCGGGTAATTCCCGCTTCATACTTTGTCGCTATACCCCTGTTGCTATCTAGCTAATCGGCGGATAATTCAGCACATGGAAAAGACATGGCAGATCGTCATCGACTGCGCCCGGCCGCAGGCAATGGTCCGGTTCTGGGCTGAAGCCTTGCGCTACGTTCCCGAGCCTGCTCCGGACGGGCATCCCACGTGGCGCGCCTACTGGCAGTCGATGGGCGTGCCGGAGAATGAATTGCCTCCCGGAGCCGGTGACACTCCGGAGTCGCTGGTCGATCCGCAAGGTGGTGGGCCCCGGATTTGGTTCCAGCAGGTACCGGAAACCAAGAGCATCAAGAATCGCCTGCATCTGGACTTGCTGGTCAGCGGCGGTCGCGGTGTTCGCTTCGAGCAACGCAGGCAAATCATCACCGATGAGGCAGAGCGCCTGGTCGCCCTAGGGGCAAAGGTCCGCACCGTTCACGACATGCCCGAGATGGGGCATTTCGCCATCTGCATGTTCGATATCGAGGGCAATGAATTCGACATCGTCTAGCCCTCGCCACAAGCGTCCATAATATGGACCGCTCGATCGTTTCTCCTCACCATCCGACCAATTCCGCGGCAAAGCACCTGGCCTATTGCATGCTCACCTGCGACTACGTACGTTAGAAGATAAGCAGATCCGCGCTCCACATAGTGGACACATGGAGGAATCGATGACAACGAAGTTTCGGGATGACGCAGCCGCCGCCTTGGCTGCCGTCGTCGAAGATGGCATGACCATCGCAGTAGGCGGATTCGGCTTATCCGGCATCCCCAACCGCCTGATCACCGCGCTGCGGGACTCGAAGGCAACCAATCTGACCATCGTTTCAAACAACATGGGCGTAGATGGCAAGGGGCTGGGCATCCTGCTGGAAAACAAGCAGGTCTCCAAGGTCCTGGCCTCCTACGTTGGGGAGAACAAGCTGTTCGCCCAGCAGTTCCTCGATGGAGACCTGGAAGTTGAATTCTGCCCGCAGGGCACCTTGGCCGAGCGCTTGCGCGCTGGCGGTGTTGGCATTCCCGGGTTCTTCACGCCTACCGGTGTGGGAACTCCGATCGCCGAGGGCAAGGAAGTCATGGAATTCAATGGCAAGCCAGCGATCCTCGAGCGTGGCATCTTTGCCGATATCGCGCTGGTCAAGGCACACCAGGCAGACGCGGAAGGCAACCTGCGCTACCGGATGACCTCGAAGAATTTCAACCCGCTGGCCGCCATGTCCGGCCGCCACACCTTCGCCGAAGCCGAGGAAATTGTCGAGGGCTATTTGGATCCGTCATTGGTGGAAACCCCGGGCATCTTCGTGCAGACCCTGGTCCAAGCCGATGCAGTCAAGGACATTGAACAGCGCACCGTGCGCAGCCGAGAGGAGGCCTGAGCATGTGGACTCGAGATGAAATGGCGGCCATTGCCGCCAGCGAACTCACCGACGGCCAATACGTGAATCTCGGTATTGGAATCCCCACGATGGTGGCCAACAACCTGCCTGAAGGCGTTTCGGTCAAGCTGCAAAGCGAAAACGGCCTGCTGGGCATGGGCCCCTTCCCCTATGAAGGTGAAGAAGATGCGGATTTGATCAATGCAGGCAAGCAGACCGTGACCATCCTGCCCGGCGGCAGCTTCTTCGATTCGGCGACCTCCTTTGGCATGATCCGCGGCGGCCACGTCCAGACCGCCATCCTCGGAGCCCTGCAGGTGGCCGCCAACGGCGATCTGGCGAACTGGACCATCCCGGGCAAGCTGGTCAAGGGCATGGGCGGTGCCATGGATCTGGTCGCCGGCACCCCGCGAGTGATCGTTTTGACCGATCATGTGGCCAAGGACGGTACCTCCAAGATTGTGGAGAAATGCGACCTGCCGCTGACCGGCGTGGGCGTGGTCAACCGCATCATTACCGATCGAGCGGTGTTTGATATAGAAAACTCGAGCTTGACCCTGCGTGCAGTAGCCCCGGGTGAAAGCGTGGAAACCATCAAGGAAATCACGGCAGCAGAATTCGCCGTGGATATTGTGGAGGATCTGAAAGCATGAGCGCAAAGATTGTGGGCTACGCCCGTACCCCATTCGTGAAATTCAACGGTGCCTTCGCCTCCGTTCCCGCCACCGAGCTCGGTGCCCATGCCGGCAAGGCCGCGCTGGAACGTGCCGGAGTTGATCCGAGCGAGGTCCAGCAGGTCATCGCCGGCCAGGTGCTGCAAGGCGGTGCCGGCCAGAACCCAGCCCGTCAATCTGCTGTGGGCGCCGGCGTTCCGCTGAACGTTCCGGCCATTGCCGTGAATGCCGTTTGCCTCTCCGGTGCCGAGGCCGTGGTGGCAGCTGCCCGCATGATCAACAGCGGTGAAGCAGATGTTGTTCTGGCTATCGGCCAGGAATCAATGTCCCTGGCTCCGCACGTGCAGCGCGCCCGTGCCGGTGCCAAGTACGGTGCCATCGAGATGATCGACACCCTGGAATACGACGGCCTGACCGATGCTGCCGAGAAGCGTTCCATGGGCGCTTCCACCGAGGAGCACAACGCCAAGTTGTCGATGACCCGCGAGGCACAGGATACGGTTTCGGCCGCATCCCACCAGCGCGCTGCCGCAGCCCGCGGCTTCGCAGCCGGCGAGATTGCACCATTTACCATTTCCAGCCGTCGCGGCGACACCACGGTCGGCGAAGATGATGGCATCCGCGAAGCAACCACCGTGGAGTCCTTGGGCAAGCTGCGTCCGGCCTTCGCCAAGGAGGGCACCATCACCGCGGGCAACTCCTCGCAAATCACCGACGGCGCGGCAGCAGTGGTGCTGGCCAGCGACGCGGCCATTGAACGCCTGGGCCTGAAGCCGCTGGCCGAAATCGTCTCGCACGCCTTCGTCGCCGGCCCGGACCGCACCCTGCACGAGCAGCCATCCAACGCAATCAGCGCAGCCCTGAAGAAAGCCGGCGCCGAAGCCAAGGACCTGAAGGCCGTAGAAATCAACGAGGCTTTCGCCGCTGTATCGGTGCAGTCCACCAAGGCGCTGGGTCTCGATGACTCCATCGTGAACCCGCATGGTGGCGCGATCGCACTGGGCCACCCGATTGGCGCTTCCGGTGCGCGCATCATCGGCACCTTGGCTCGCCAGCTGCACGAGATGCCGGCCGGTTCGCTGGGCGCCATCGGCATCTGCGGTGGCGGCGGCCAGGGCACCGCAGTAGTTCTGCGCTCGCTGTAGCCGCTGTCGAGATGAGTGCCGCCCGTGATTTCGCGGGCGGCACTCATGCATTTCCTAGTGCCAGAGCGGTTCGCGCGACACGTGGTTGACCAGTAGCTGCGCATCGAGCTCGACGTAGGTTCCGTTGGCCATGCGTGGATTGCTTTCGCCGGTGAGCGCTGCGATAACCGAGCAGATCAAGGCGCTGTGGCTGACTACCAGCACATTCTGCCCGGGGTGCTGATGGCAGATCTTGAACAGTGCGTTCACTGCGCGCCCCACCAGGTGCTCTTCGGTTTCTCCGGTGCCGACCAGCAGCTGGCGCTGTTCATCGGCGCCATCGCCAACCAAGGTGCCTTCGAGATCGCCGAAGTCCTGCTCCATCAGTTCCTGGTTTTCGTGCAGGGCACGGATGCCCATGCTATTGGCGATGATCTGCGCGGTTTGGCGGGCACGGAACAACGGGGAAGAATACACCGCGTCCCAAGGGCCTTGGGGTGCCAACTCGGCGGCGAGCTGCCGGGCTTGGCGGATACCGGTATCGTTCATTGGCAGGTCGCTGCGTCCGTGCAGGCGTCCTGCCTTGTTCCATTCGGTCTGTCCGTGGCGGATCAGGATCAATTTCTGTGCGGTCATCGTCTTCTTCTTTCTGGCATGCACCGTAGCTTCACGTGCCCGGTGCGAAGTACTGTTCTTCGGGTCAGTCGCTGGTCTGCGAACTCTTGACCGGCGCTGGCAGTGCGGGACTTTCGTTCAGCACCGCGCACTGGTCGCTGGACACGGCGAACGCGTCCACTGATTTGGCACCTACCTTGATGACGTTGAATCCGGCTGCGGGCTCGGCAACGATCTCGGTCGGGGCAAAAGGATTCATGTTGTAGGACACTGCGGGAGCCATGAACACCGGGGTATTCAATAGCTGGCTGCTAGCCGCTTGATGGTAGTGGCCGCAGAGGATCGCACGGATATCGCTTCCGGCGGCGATAGCCGCCAGCTCCATGGGGTTCTCCAGCCCGCGGCCGGCGCGGGCTTCATTGGCCGCTTCCACGGGAGGATGGTGCAGCAGCAGCAGGGATCCCCGTGGTGCCGGCGCCGTCAATAGCGAGGAAAGCCAATCGAGCTGCCGCTGTTCCAAGCGTCCCTGGGCCAATTGGAATCCCCCGCTGTCCAGGCCGATGATCCGAAGTCCCAGGACCTCGTGCACCGTGTCGGCTGGATGCGGACCGGTGGACAGGCGCCTGGTGTTGAAGGATTCGCCAATCGCACCTAACGGATCATGATTTCCCGGAACGGTGATGACCGGGCAATCCAGTTCGCGCTGGGCCTGGTTGAACATCTCTGCGGCCCGCTCATGGATGCCCGCACCGCGGTCTGCGATATCGCCGGTCACCACAATGGCATCCGGATCCAGGCACGCGGCCGCTTCCAGCGCCCGTTCGGTTCGTTGCCACGAATCAATGGTTTCGTGAAGCAGCTGCCCTTCGGGGCGCAGGTGGGTATCGCTCAATTGGATTATCGTCAGAGGCTCCATCTTTTCCCTCCTTCGCGGCTGCTGCATTTCATCCCATTGAACGCCGGGGTTCTGACCAGCAGGTGAACGCGGTGTCGACGCCATATGAAGTCCTGAAGAATCGGGATTTCTCGATAACCGAACGAATTGGCCATCGAAGGCAGGGAAATCGGAGTGAGACATGCTTTCTGGCGCATATGAACGGCGAGTAGCATTCAAAACGACTAATCTTAGAAGAGAAGATTTGAATCCACCGAGGAGCTATATCCATGACCGGCAGCAAAGTCGTCGCCTTTGGCCACTTCCAGCCAGAGCGCATCGTCCCGAATACCGAGCTGGAGAAGCTGGTGGAAACCAGCGACGAATGGATCACCCGCCGCGTAGGCATCCAGGAACGCCGCTGGGGCACCGGCGTTGAAACCGTTGATTCCATGGCAATCAAGGCCGGCAAGATGGCTCTGGATAATGCCCAGGGCATCGACGTCTCGGACATCGACATGGTCCTGGTCGCCACCTGCACCGCCACCGATCGCTCCCCGAACATGGCCGCCCGTGTAGCCCGCGACCTGGGCATGGACCAGGGCCCAGCCACCATGGATGTCAACGCAGCATGCGCCGGCTTCGCCCACGCCGTGGGGCTGGCCCAGGGGGCAATCGCCGCCGGCAGCGCCACCAACGTGCTGGTCATCGGCTCCGAGATGCTCACCGACTACACCGACTTCACCGACCGCACTACCTGCGTGCTGACCGCGGACGGCGCTGGCGCCTTCGTGATCACCGCTTCGGAAGACAACGGCATCTCGCCGGTGGTCTGGGGTTCGGTTCCTTCCCTGTCCGATGCCGTGCGCATCGAAGCAGAGAACGACATGAAGTTCGCGCAGAACGGCCAGAGCGTCTACCGCTGGACCGTGACCCAGCTGCCGAAGATCGCCTCCAAGATCATCGACCGTGCCGGCATGAAGCCAGAAGAGCTCGATGCCATCGTCCTGCACCAGGCCAACCTGCGCATCATCGAGCCATTGGCCGAGAAGATCGGCGCACCGAATGCCCGCGTGGCCACCGACGTGGTCCACTCCGGCAATACCTCGGCAGCCTCCATGCCGCTGGCGCTTTCCAAGCTGATGGCTTCGGATGAGCCGCTGCCTTCGGGATCCAAGGCGCTGCTGTTCGCCTTCGGCGGCGGCCTGGCTTACGCAGGCCAGATCATCACCATTCCATAAGCTTTTTGCTCTCGAGGGGCGCACCGGCAACATGCCGGTGCGC
>NZ_JBOGEG010000025.1:0-56359 GCF_050701915.1 Glutamicibacter sp.
GGCCAGGCATGAAAGCCTGGCCCCTCCACTTGTTTAAACGCTGTTCCTGTTGACTTGCCTTGCGGCCGGCCTATTATCGAAGTACGGCCGAGAAAGCATCGCACCTGTCCGCAGGACCGGCGATCGCCTCAATAGTATTTGCTGTAATTGCTATTGGAATCGCCTTGTTCACGCTGAATATCCCGTATACCTCGATCAAAGTTCTGCTGATCCTGGTTGCTGTCGCGTTTATTGCCGCCGCCGGGGCAACTATCGCAATCGCCCTGACCCGGTTCAGGCAGTCCAAGGACTGGGGAGACTAGTGGGATGCTTCTTCAGCTTCAATTATTGAAGCGAGTGCCAGGTCTTCAACGGTAAGCATCACGGTGCTATCCCGCCGATCAAATAACTGCAGGGTGATGCTCCGGCCATTGCAGTTCCAAATGCAGACTGGCTGATCTTCATCGTCCCAAGGGCGCTCCGGAGCTCCATACAGTTGGGATAGCTGCGCCTGCAGGACTTCATAGCCGTACTGGGCCACTGGGTCCTGGGGGTTCAGCGAACCGTAGAGGTGGGTGCAGACACTGAGGAATTGCTGACGGTAAGTATCCCAAAAACTCACCATTGTTCCTGGCAGGCCGAGGTCTAAGCTCGTCATTTGATGTGGTGAATCGTGGTCTTCGGCATCAACGTTGGTACCCGAAACGAATCCAAGGGCACCTAACAAGACTTCACGCTCAACTTCGGTCTTGGGCCAAGGGCCTTGGACCAGGCCCTGAACAATAAGCAGGAGGTCGCGGGGACCAGGGGACAAGCTTGGGGCTGAGTCTGGTTGCAGCATACTGCGAGCCTACCTTTGACGCATGGTCTCTCGGAAGATGCCCGTGTAATTGTGCTCCGCTAACAGGTTCTGCATCCGACGCAGATGCTGGGCAGATATCGCCGATGCGAACGGGCCGGGCTCTGCTTTCCCGCCGGTTTCCTGATGACGCAACGACGCTGCTTGACGTGACTGGCCGGGAATCCTACAGTCAAGGCACCGGGGACCTGGCGGTAAGGCTATAGCTACAGGAGCTTCTGATGGGCCAACTGACATTTAGCATCAACGTCACGCTGGATGGCTGTGTAGATCATCGCGAAGGCATCGCCGACGACGAATTGCACGACTACTTCACGCGACTGATGAATGCGCATGGAGCGATGCTCTGGGGGCGTGCCACCTACGAGCTGATGGAAGATTACTGGCCGGCCGTCGCTCATGGAGATATCTCTTCGCCTCCAGCTCTGCTTCGTTGGGCGCAACAGCTGGAGGCGAAGCCCAAGTACGTTGTCTCGAGCACCCGCACCGCGTATTCATGGAATAATTCCCATTTGCTAAGCGGAGATCTACGCGCCTCCGTGCTGAAGCTGAAGGACCAGTACCCCGATGGGGTGCTGCTCGGTAGCGGCAAATTGGCAACGGCTCTGGACCGGATGGAACTCATCGATGAATACCACTTCCTAGTCCATCCAGTTATCGCCGGACATGGTCCAACCCTGTATGAGGCAGGATTGCAGGATTCCCGCCACCTCCAGTTCATATCAGCGCAGCCCCTGGCCAGCGGGGCAATCGCAGCCAGCTATCGGCGCGCAGGCTGAATCCCATGACGATGACGATTTTGCCTTGGAATTTCGGGGCATAATCAGGAAAACGGACACCTTTTCTTGCCGGGTAACTTCGTGTATTGCACGATGGCAGCATGCGCTTGTATGCGCAGGTCGAAGACATGAACGCAGTCGAAGAAATAAGCGTCTGGGCAGAGGCCAATCTACGTTGCCAGAGAGCGAGGATCGCGTAGCGTAGGAATTATGGATACGCTTTTTTTCGCCCATCGCGGCAGCTCCCATAAATATTCGGAGAACACTCGTGCTGCCTATCTGCAGGCCATCGACGAAGGCGCCGATGGAATCGAATGCGACGTCCATCTGAGCAAAGACGGAATCGTCGTCTGCCACCACGATCCAACAGTCGACCGCACCTCGGATTCAACTGGTCTCGTAGCCGGATATACCTTGGCGGAAATGAAAGCCATGGACTTCACCGGAGTCGTTCCGAGCATGGTCCCGGCCGAGTATGGGGCTGAGAATGAACAGCTTATGAGCCTCGGCGAACTTTTCGAGCTCATTGAAGCACGTGGCAAGCCAATTGGCCTGGCTATCGAAATCAAGCATCCAAGCCCATATGGCCACCTGCTCGAAAAGGGTGTGCTGCAGGTTCTCGCAGCCCATGGCTTCGACCCGCAGACGGGCACGGCCGGCTCGCAAGGGCAGATCGCGGTGACCCTGATGAGCTTTGAGCCGAATTCCCTGCGCTATCTGGCACGCACCGTCAGCACTTCACTATTGTGCCAGCTGATGACCGAGGTCAACCCGGACTATGTCCGGCAGCTCATTGATTCCGGCGACCTGGGGCGAGCAGGTGTCTACGATGTTCTTTACCGCTCCGTGACTGAAGGAATCGAACTGATCAACGCAGGAGGAGCTGGCATCATTGGATCCGGGGTCGCCTGGACCCGAGCCAATGAGCATCTTGTGCGCCGATGGCTGGAACAAGGGCTGAAGGCGCGCATCTGGACGGTTGACCGTCCCGCGGATGCGCAATTCCTGGTGGATCTGGGTGTCGGGGAATTGACGAGCAACCGCCCGGCAGAACTGCGCAAAGAATTGGAGCTGAGCTAGGCCACATGAACACCGGAGAAATCGCACAGGTCAACCTGTACCTGCAGGACACGTACATTTTTGCTGCGGAGGCCCGAGTCATTGCAACGGGAAGCGGCGAAGACGGGCAGTGGATTGCCCTGAGCCCCAATATCTTCCATCCCCGTGGTGGAGGCCAGCCCGAAGACTCAGGCACCGTGGACGGGCTGCCTGTCTCAGTCCAGCGCGACGCGAATGCACTGGTGGTCTTGTACGGCGCCGGCGCCCGGCAGGTGGGTGATCAGGTCCTAGCTGAGATCGATGGCGAGCTGCGCCTTTCCCATGCCGCATTGCACACCGCAGGGCACGTCCTGGGCTTCGCTGGCGAAGACCGCGGCTGGCAGCACCAGGGCCACTCGCACTTCCCTGGGCAGTCGCGCCTCGACTTCGATCCGGCCAGCGTCGACCTGCCATTGGGCGATGAGAACGAACGGGCCGCCGCCAAGGCCTGGCTCCAAGGACGCGTCGATGAACTCATCGCTGGCGGCGGAGAAATCACAACGGCCACCGATGCTCAGGGCATCCGTACCGTGAGCATCGCCGGGGTGAATGCCGAACCTTGCGGTGGCACCCACGTGAAGCACCTGAACCAGCTGCAGCACGTCGAGATCGGCGACGCAAAGGTCAAGCGCGGTGTCTACAAGGTCAGGTACGATGCACGCCACGTCCGCTAGCTGGTTCACTCCGGCGACCAGGATGGGCCTTTCCATCGCGATCGCCACCGGGCTCTACGGCATTTCCTTCGGGGCCCTGTCCATTGCTGCAGGACTGGATCTGTGGCAAACCGTTGCCTTGAGCGCCTTGATGTTCACCGGCGGATCGCAGTTCGCCTTTATCGGCGTGATCTCAGGCGGAGGTGCTGCCTCGGCAGCGTTCTCCGCCGCTTCGCTGCTGGGAATCCGCAATGCCGTGTACGGGATGCAGATCAAGCAGGCATTGCGGCCTTTGGGACGGCATGTGCCCTGGATGGCCCAGGTGACCATCGATGAATCCACCGCAGTCAGCTTGGGGCAATCGGACCTGGCCGAGAAGCGCCGTGGTTTCTTCACCGCCGGGGTGGGCGTCTACGTCCTGTGGAATCTGTTCACCCTCGTCGGAGCCTTGCTCGGAGAACGCATGGGGGACCCCGCGGCTTGGGGGCTCGATGGCGCCGCGGTCGCCGCCTTCATCGGTTTGCTCTGGCCGCGCTTGAAGTCAGTTGAACCGGTCATGATCGCGATTGCGGCCGCAATCCTCACCGCGCTGGCTGTGCCGGTCACCGCGCCGGGCTTGCCGATTCTGGTAACCGCGGCCTGCGCTGCGATCTACGCGGTGGCCACCGGCCGCCGGACCCCGGCTGCGACCGAGCACGGCGATCTGGAAAGCATTGAGGAGGACCAGCCTTGAGCGAATTGAGCTGGTGGATTCTGGGAGCCTGCCTGACGGCCTACGCAATCAAGCTCTGCGGCTACTTTGTGCCACGCAGGGTTTTGGACTCGCCGACCATGTCCCATGTCGCGGCCACGCTGACCATCGCGTTGCTCGCCTCATTGGTGACGGTCAATGCCTTCACCTCGGGGCAAGAACTGGTTATTGACGCCCGTATCGGTGCCCTCGCGGCTGCGATTATCGCCCTGGCTTTCAAAGCACCCTATCTTGTCGTCGTTGTCGTGGGTGCGCTGGCGGCCATCGTCTTGAGGGCGAGCGGACTAGCTGCCTAAATATTGCCTGCAAGGCTGATGACAAGCTCAAGGCGTAGTGGGACAGTGGAAGCATGATTGTAGCTTTCTCAGTAGCGCCCAGTAATGACAACCCCAACGGTTCGGTCCACGACGCAGTGGCCGAAGCGGTGAAAGTCGTCCGCGATTCCGGCCTTCCTAATCGCACCAGCTCCATGTTCACCGAGATCGAAGGTGAATGGGACGAGGTCATGGAGGTGGTCAAGCAGGCCACCATGGCTGCCGGCCGATTCGGTTCGCGCGTATCGCTGGTGCTGAAAGCCGATATTCGGCCCGGTTACGAAGGTGAGCTTGACGGCAAAATCCAGCGGCTGGAGAAGGCTATTAAGGATAGTGAGGAGAACATGTCGTCATGATCCACCATTCAGCCGAACACCATGCCGCAGCCGTTGATGAATACTTGGAACGGGAGCTGGGGCTACGCGTTGATGCCTTGGAAGCAGGCCGCGAGCATTCCCATAGCGCCGGGCTGCCGCGGATTGAAGTCAGCCCTGCCCAGGGAAAGTTCCTCCAGCTGCTCACCGAGATCATAGGTGCCCGCAGGGTCCTTGAAATCGGAACCCTCGGCGGCTACTCGACCAGCTGGCTCGCCCGTGGCGTCGGAGCGACCGGTACCGTCATCAGCTGCGAATTTGAACCCCTGCATGCCTCGATTGCACGTGAGAATTTGCAGCGGGCAGGGCTTTCCGAACGTGTTGAAATCAGGTTGGGTGCGGCTCAGGGTTCCATGGATTCGCTGATTTCCAAGCGCGTTGCACCATTTGACCTGATCTTCATAGATGCCGATAAACGCAACAACGTACCCTACCTCGAACGCGCATTGGAGCTGGCGCATTCAGGCACCGCGCTGGTGCTCGACAATGTGGTGCGCAGCGGTGCGGTCTTGGATGACCCCACCCAGCATGGGACGCAAGAAGCCGATGTTCGCGGAATCCAGGACTCTTTGCGGTGGTTGCGCGACGACCCGCGCGTATCAGCCACCGCGCTGCAGACTGTAGGCGTCAAGGGGTGGGACGGTTTCGCGCTAGCGCGGGTCCTCTAGTGGCTGAAGCTAGTGCGTTGGATAGCGCTCGGGGAGCTCGAATTCGAGTTCCCCGGCTTCGTCGTGCTTGAACGGCGGCGACTTCAGGATCAAGAAGTACACGCCCAATCCGCAAAGAACACCCATCGGCGGGCCTACCCACAGGGCATAACCGGTATTGCGCACCAGGCCAGCAACCACGGGGCCGACCAGCATGGGAACGATGTAGTAGTAGTGGTCTGGTTCGGCAGGGCCCCAGAAGCGTTCGAACCTGGCCAAAATGCTGAAGCCGGCGGCTAAAAGGACGCAGCCGAGCAAAATCACCCAGAAGGTCGAGGAAAGGCTAATGGTCAGGGTCAGGGAACCGACAAGGCCACCGGTCAAGGCAGCGTATTTTGTATTCCGGTTCAAGTCCGACCCCCTTTGAGCCAAAAAGTTTACGACTACATGAATAGTTTTTCAAACATTTGGACAGTCCGCAATACTACTTTAGTAGGAGGGGGCCTTGGTGCGTTGGAAGAAAATAGCGAAGTCACTGCCGTAGGCTAGAGATGTGCCACAAATGAACGACTATCGAATCCGACTGGCTACTGAACAAGACGTCCGCCCAGCGCTGCAAATGAAATTGCAAGCCTGGAGAGAAGCGTACGCCACACTTCGCGATGAATCCTTTTTCGCCCACCACGAAGGCCAACTTGATGGCCAGGTAGCCTGGTGGGAACGCGGGCTGGCATCCGGAGCGCAATTCTTCATCGCGGAAGACCGCGATGGTCGCATCATCGGGTTAGCCGGCGGAACACCGGCCATCGAAGAAGACCAGGACACCGGAGTGGACGTCGAATTGGGCATGCTCTATGTCCTGGAAGAGTACTACGGTACCGGACTGGGCCAGCACCTCTTTGATGTAGTCCTTGGACAGCACGACGCCTTGGTTTGGGTCCTGCAAGGCAACGAGCGGGCCCTGGCCTTCTTCGCGAAGCAGGGATTCACCCCTGATGGGACCAGTGAAGACCTGACTGGCAGCTGGAACGGCTTAATCGAACAACGAATGGTGCGCGCGCGTGGCTAGGGATACCAAGGAATCAATGCTCGGAGAATTTCCGATTGACACCGGAACGGCGATCATTGAAGCTGATCCCTACGGCGCCAGCCGCTATATCCTGAAGGTCAACGGCGTGCCGTCCTCCCATGTGGATCTGGACGACCCGACCTACCTCGATTTCGAGTACATGCGCTGGATGGAACCGGTCTTCGCCATCGGTTTCCCGACCGGGCAATACGACGGCCGCGCCCGCAAACTGCGCGTGCTCCACCTCGGCGGAGGTGGCTGCTCCATGGCCCGCTGGGTCGCGGCCAGCTATGAAAACGCCCGGCAGGTCGTGGTGGAGCTGGATGCCAAGCTGGCAGAGCTGGTGCGCGTCCACTTCGACGTTCCGCGCGCTCCCCTGGTTCGCCTGCGCGTGGGAGACGCAGCCCAGGTGCTGCCCACCTTGAGCGATGCGAGCCGCGATGTGATCATCCGCGATGTCTTTGCCGGAAGCACCACCCCGCGCGTGCTGACCACGGCGGACTACGCCCGCGAAGCCCAGCGCGTGCTGGATGCCGGTGGCGTCTACATCATGAATTGCGGCGATACCGCGGACCTTTCCGGGGCCAAGGCAGAAGCCGCGACGCTGCTGGAGGTCTTCGAGCATGTGGCGATGGTCGCCGACCCGCCGATGCTCAAGGGCCGCCGTTACGGGAACATCGTGTTCCTGGCCAGCGACGAACCGCTCAAGCTCGGCCCTGCATTCGAACGCAGCCTGCGTACCGCGCCGTTGCCGGCGCAGCTGGTTTCCGGGGCGGCAGTGCAGCGCTTCGCCACCGGGGCTGCGCCGATCACCGGCTAGCTCCCGGTCCCCATCCGGTAGCCGCTACCGTCTGCCGCGCGCTGCAGCAGGCCGTGGTCAACCATGTAGCGGCGGAGCAGCGCGACATCCGGGTGGAATACCCGCAGGCGTTCGTTGAGCTGCTCTTCGCGCAGTTCGTCCTCGGCTCCAATCACCGCATTGCGCAGGTAGACCAGCACTTCGTGGCGGTCCGCTGGTTTCGCTGGGAGGGCATGGAGCCTGTGCCCGTCGAAGAAGCGGCGGATCCCGTTGCGGTCGGCCTTCGCAGCCGAGGCAGAAGCCAAGGTCTTCTCCAGCAGTTCATCGTTCAGCGCCCAGCCGGACCCCTCTTGGCGGAGAAGCCCGATGCTGGCCCAACGCTCCAAGTCCTTGCGTTCGGACTTATTGGCCGGCTCGGGTACCCCGCACCCGCTCAATACCGCCCCGAGAAGCCGCCGCATCGAGGGGTTCTTCAAGCCTGCGGCCACCTGGATCCACTGCCCAGCGGGGTTCTGCTGTTCGCTCATAGAGCCCATCCTAGCCAGTTCCCGCCGGTGCGAAGGCAAAAAACGCCCCGCCATCGCCGGAGCAATGACGGGGCGCCTGAGGGGCCGCGGGGCTACTTGACCCCGGCCCACATCTCAATCAGGCCGATGCCGAAGAACAGCACGAAGGCCGCGGAAACAACCCACATCAATGGGTGGATTTCCTTGGCACGGCCCTGGGTGGCGCGGATGAAGACGTAGGAGATGAAGCCAGCGCCGATGCCGTTGGCGATCGAGTAGGTGAATGGCATCAGGGTGAAGGTCAGGAAGGCCGGCAGCGCGATGCCCCAGTCGTTCCAGTCGATCTTGGAGATCTGGGTGATCATCATGAAGCCGACGACCACCAGTGCCGGAGCCACGGCTTCGAAAGGCACCAGGTAGATCAGCGGGCTCAGGAACATTGCGACGATCATCAGCAGGCCGGTGACTACCGAGGCCAGGCCGGTACGCGCGCCTTCGCCAATGCCGGCGCCGGACTCCACGAAGATCTGCGCCGAGGAGCTGGAGGTGCCGCCGCCGACGATCGCGCCGGCCGCGTCCACCAGCAGGACCTTGTCCACGTCGGGGATCTGCCCGTTCTCGTCCATGGAACCGGCTTCGGAAGCCAAGCCCACCATGGTGCCCATGGCATCGAAGAAGATCGAGAGCAGGATGACGAAGGCCAGCAGCGAAGCGGCAGTGACGCCGATCTTGCTGAAGGCGCCGAACACGCTGACCTGGCCGATCAGCGACAGGTCCGGAAGGGTCCACTCCGGCAGCGAAGGAACCACCAGCGACCAGGTATTGGTTTCCATCTCGCCGACGTGGAAGACGGCTTCGAGGATGTTGGCAAGGATCGCGGAAGCGACAATGCCGATCAGGATCGCGCCCTTGACCTTGCGCACCACCAGGGCCATGGTCAGCAGCAGGCCAACGACGAAGACCAGGATCGGCCAGCCCATCAGCTCGCCATCGAAGCCCAGGCCCACCGGAACGGTGGTGTTCGCGGCATCCGGAAGGCGCTGGACGAAGCCGGCGTTGACCAGGCCGATCAGTGCGATGAACATGCCGATGCCCACCACGATCGCGGTCTTCAATCCGGCTGGAACCGCGTTGAACACCGCGGTCCGGAATCCTGTGAGCACCAGGCCGAACATGACCACACCCGCAATGAGCACCAAGCCCATGACATCGGCCCAGGTCAGTTCCGGGTTGGTTGCCACAGTGATAGCGACGAAGGCATTCACGCCCAAGCCGGTAGCCATGGCGAATGGGTGGCGGGCCCAGATGCCCATCAGGATGGTCAGGATGCCGGCGACAAACGCGGTCACCGCGGCAACGCGCTGGATGCCCAACTCGCCGCCCGAGGAATCGGCACCGGAAAGAACCAGCGGGTTGAGGACGACGATGTAGCTCATCGCGAAGAAGGTGGCGATGCCGCCGCGAACTTCGGTAGAGAACGTTGAACGCCGTTCCGAAATCTTGAAGTATCGGTCGATGCGCGCGGCCATAGCATTCCCGGACGCGGTTTGTGTGGAGGAGGACATGGAAAAATTCTATGACGTTTTAGGCACTGATTCATATCGATCTGAGCGTTCAGTAGGCTGTACGCGAAAACTTTAGACCCAACTCACACCTAGAACTGCGGAAGCAAGTACATTGGTGGTAAGGGAAATCACATCCCGTTATATCTGAGGTAGTTGAGGAGCGAGTCTGATGAGTGACGAAGCACCAGTCGCAGCAGAGAAGATTGAAGGAATTGTCGTTGGCGTGGACGGATCCCAGCAGAGCAGATGTGCTTTGCGCTGGGCCGAGCGCGAAGCGGTACGCCGCGGCAGCGTGTTGAATATCGTGTCCGCTTACACCATCCCGGTGTTCGCCGCGTCCTCCATGGACGCCGGCTATTCGACCCTGGATGATGACCTGATCCGTGGGGGAGCCGAGGACATTGTGCGCCAGGCCCGCGCTGACCTTGAAGGCAGCACGGCGACCATCCGCACCTATATCGAATCCGGTGACCCGTCGGGCGTGCTGCTGGACCTGAGCCAGGACGCCGAATTGGTAGTTGTCGGAACCCGTGGCCGCGGCGGCTTTGTTGGCCGCCTGCTTGGCTCGGTTTCCTCGGCGCTGCCAGCGCACTCCAAGTGCCCTACTGTCGTGGTTCCGCTGGCCATGGCCAAGGAGCAAGAAGAGGCCGGCGCCGCGGTAGCGCCCGACCGCAACTGCATCGTGGTCGGCGTTGACGGGTCTGACCGCGCTCGTTCAGCGGTGCTGGCGGCCGCGGACGCGGCTATTGCCAGCGACCTGACGCTGCGCCTGATCTGCGCGGTGCCGCCGGTGGGGGCGGCGCTGGCATGGATGCCAGCGACCGTGGACCAAGAAGCCGTGCTGGAAGACGTGCGTTACCAGATGAGTGTGGGCGCTAAATGGCTGAGGTCGCACTATCCGGCGCTGAAGATGGAAACCGATGTGGTCTCCGGGCCTCCCGTTGAGGTGCTGATCCGCGAATCCGAGCATGCGGTACTGACCGTGACCGGCTCGCGTGGCCGCGGCGGCTTTACCGGGATGCTGCTTGGTTCAACCTCGCAGGGCGTCTTGCACCACTCCAAGGGCCCGGTGATGGTCGTGCCGGACTCGGATGACCCTCGCCTGGAGAACCGCAAGGACTTCGATACGCGGGAGCAGGAGCAGTGACCGTGCCCCTGTAGCCAGAATGCAGGAAGGCCGCACACCCAAAGGGCGTGCGGCCTTCCTGCTCGAGGGGATCTCGCTTAGTAGCGGGCTGCCTTCGGGTAGAGGTTGTTGACGTAGCTCAGTGGAGTCACCGAGATGCCGACGCTCGGGTTGCGAGCGTGGACTACCTGTCCGTTGCCGATGTAGATAGCTACGTGGTAGAACGAGGAACCGCCGTTGGAAGACGAGAACACCAGGTCGCCTGGGCGCAGGTTGCTCAGCGACACGTACTGCGGAGCGCTAGCGAACTGCTGGGACGAGGTACGTGGCAGGCTGATTCCGGACTTGCCGAAGGCTCGCTGAGAGAAGCTCGAGCAGTCAAAGGCATCGGGACCGTTGGCGCCGTAGACGTAGTACTTGCTCGGATCATCTGCGGTCTTCAAGGCCCAGGAAAACGCTGCAGAGTAGTTGTTGCTGGACTGCGGAGCGACCTCAGGCTTCGGCTCTGGCTTAGGTGCTGGCTTTGGTTCCGGCTTAGGCGTCGGCTTCGGGGTGACCTTCGGCTTTGGCTCCGGCTTTGGTTCCGGCTTAGGCGTCGGCTTCGGGGTGACCTTCGGCTTTGGCTCCGGCTTTGGTTCCGGCTTAGGCGTCGGCTTCGGGGTGACCTTCGGCTTTGGTTCGGCCTTTTTGGTTGGCTCTGGCTTCGGTTCGGCCTTTTTGGTTGGCTCTGGCTTCGGTTCGGCCTTTTTGGTTGGCTCTGGCTTTGGCTCGGCCTTTTTGATTGGCTCTGGCTTCGGCGCTACGGGAGGCTGGACAGCTTCCGGTTCCTCTTCAACCTTCTCGGGCTTCGGCTTGACCGTTTCCTCTTCAGGTTCGGTCTGCTCCAGCTCACGTGGCTTTTCAACCGAGAGCGGCTGAATGGAGTCTTGCTTCGCTTCGGGAACCTTGGCGGTTTCCTCTTCGGCGATAGCGTCCGCGAGAGCTTCTTCCTGCTCCTGCGCTTCGCGCTCTTCAACCGCCTGGCGAACCTCGGACTCTTCCTTCTGCTTCAAGGTAGCGAGGTGGCCGATCAAGTCATCGCGCAGCTGCTTCTCAGGTGCGATAGCTGCTTCGTAGGTGGATAGGGTGCTGTTCGCGGTCGCTGCGGCTGCGTCATAGTTGGCTGCAGCTTCTTCGGCGGCGTTCTGCGCCGCATCAGCATATTCCTGCCAAGCCGAAACGAGGCCTTCGGCCTCGGTGGCGGTGTTGACGGACTGAACCTTCTGTTCGCTCAATGCGTCGATGGTAGCGGCCTTGTAGAACAGGTCGCCTTCCTGGTTGTCGTCAAGGAGCAGGCTCAGGGTCGAGGTGCCTGCGCCATTGCGGTAGATATCCGAAGCGATAGCGCCCAGATCGTTGCGGCTCTGCTCCAGGTAAGTCTTGGCGTACTCGAGCTGTTCAACGGCCTTCTCGGCCGCAGCGGTGCGCAGATCGCGCTCTTCGCCGGCGGTGAGCAGGGATTCCTGAGCCTGAGCGGCCTCAGTTTCAACGCGCTGCAGTTCGGCGCGGCTGGAAGCCAGGGATGCTTCGATGCGCGCGATCATCGCGTTCGTCGAAGCCTTATCCTTCTTTGCTTCCTGGACTTCTGCGTCCGAAGGCAGCGCGGAAGCGTTAGGTGCGGCAGTGATAGCCACAGACTGAGGAAGCAGAGCTGAAGTAGATGCGGAAGCGGGCAGAGCGCCTGCAATGCAGGACACCGCTAGGGCTAGGGTGCTTGCAGCAACACCGAGCGTGTGGCGAGTAGCCATATCGTTCCTCACTAAGTACTTGGATGACGCGGAGTGCGTGAGTCGTGACCTTCACCGATGAGTAGGTCACGATTCGGATAAGACTCCAAATAGCACATTAGGCCAATTAAGACACGCTTGGCAACAATGTTCACATCAGTCACATGAATCCCATCCGTGTAATTCACCTGGGTATTCTGCGGTGATCTGCGTAGATAGCGGCATTTGGGATCTGTGTGGCTGATCAAGAGTGGCTGGGAAATTACTTAGACATGTATCTCGCCCCGTTACCAAGGCATTGATCGTCATGAAGCTTGGGTAACGTGCGGGACGGATAAATATGGCTACAAAAAAGGGGTGCCTTTAAAAGGGGAGGGTACTCCCGAAGCGCGCAAAGCCCCTTACGTTGCCGGCGGGCGCTAGCTTCGTGCTTCGCTTGCGGCCTCGGCTCGTTGGGTCCGCTTCGGAGCCGCTGGCTCCCAGGGTGTAGTCGCTTCGAGTGGGGATGCGGGACCGCGCTCCTAACCGGCAATCTCCCCGCTGCCCTTGGCGCTTGGCGGCGGCACCCGGGCCGTTGGCCGGGCAGGGGCACGGGGCATGTCAGGCTCCACCGGCTTCCTCCTGCCGGCAGCACCTATGATCCTCGGATTGAAGGGCTGCCAGTGGCGCTAAGGGCAATCGAACGGCGCGCCTATCGTTGCGAGCCGGCTTTTGGGCGGCGTGACCGCCGGTGCGACTGAACCCAGGGGTGAATTTCAAACACCACGTCTGTGCCCTGGGTCTCTTTCAACCTCGATGCGACCACCGCATTCCGGTATTTTTGTGAGGCAGATCTCAAAAGAAGATTTTGTGGATACGGCGCTATGACCACCCTAAATCGTGCAATTTCGCATCGTCGATTCCGAAGTGATGGGCCACTTCGTGCATGACTGTAACTCCGATTTCTCGCACTACATCTTCACGTGTTTCGCAGGCTCTGAGCGTCGGATTCTTGAAGATCGTTATGCGGTCGGGAAGTGCGCCCGTGCCCCAGTCCAGGTCTCGTTCCGTGAGTGTGATGCCCTCGTATAGCCCCAGAATCTCAGGGTTTTCGGGTTCTCCTGGGAGTGGCTCGCACTCATCTTCGATGAAGAAAATGACATTGTCCATCATTGCGAATGCAGCCTCCGGAATGGCGTCGATGGCCTGCTCGACCAAGGTCTGGAATTCGTCGTCATCCATCTCAAAAAGCATGCTCCCAGACTATGCCTGCGCACCCGATTTGGCATGGGCAAAACTCGTCCGGGTTCCGATTTTGCAAAAGCAAAAAACACTGCGTATAGTTATTGGAGTCCGCTACGGAGAAGCAAGAAACCGAAGCGAACAACTTAGGCCCCCATCGTCTAGCGGCCTAGGACACTGCCCTTTCACGGCAGCGGCACGGGTTCGAATCCCGTTGGGGGTACAAACAACCACTTTGTGGTTGTCAGATGGAGAAATCCATTGGCTTGCGAAAGCAAGGCCCTGTAGCGCAGTTGGTTAGCGCGCCGCCCTGTCACGGCGGAGGTCGCGGGTTCAAGTCCCGTCAGGGTCGCTCAATTTACTATTGTAATAGTAAATTTGGTGTCCACTTAGTGGTACCAGGCTCTGTAGCTCAGTTGGTAGAGCGTTCGACTGAAAATCGAAAGGTCACCGGATCGACGCCGGTCGGAGCCACGCAGGCCCTCGGTTTATCCCGGGGGTTTTACTGTGTGACTTGAATTTATTCAAAGCACTAGGCCCTGTAGCGCAGTTGGTTAGCGCGCCGCCCTGTCACGGCGGAGGTCGCGGGTTCAAGTCCCGTCAGGGTCGCACACTAAACAGAAGCTCCGGATTCCGGAGCTTTTGCTGTATCCAGGGGCAATTAGTTCGCGCGGCCAAGATGCCGCGGACCAATCCAGCGATTGCTCAGCCGCCGGTATGCGGCTGCAGCGCTAGTCATGTCCTCGTCTTCCAATGCCTGAATGCCGTGCATCAAATCGTTCACGGAATCATCGGGCCACACAATTTCTGCCAACAGGCCATAATCCAGTTCTATGACCGAGCGGCTGTCGAAGGATTCCAGCCAGCCGCCAAGGCTGCCCAGCTCTTCGAAGAGCTGCGACTGCGGCGCGTGGGATGCCAGCGCTTGGACTGCCCAAGCCAAGCGGTCAATGGCCTGTTCAAAGGTGGCGTACATGCGGACCGCCTTCAGCTGCTCACCGCTGTGAACCAGCTCGTGCTCGTCATCCTCGCGGAAGAGGGCAAACCAGCCCAGCGGGATGCCCCATGAAGAGGTCCTCGTGTGCAGATGGGTCAGGTCATTGGCCAGGCGGTCGGCATCAACGCGTTGCGCGTTAGCCTGCCGCGCTGCCGGCGGTACCAGCAGGTCGAAAACCTCGGTCCGCATGGCTTCTTCGGCTTGTTCGGCAGCGAGCAGGCTACGTGCCTGCAGTTGCCCCGGGCAGTAGCGGGTGTGCTCGGTGCCTTGGTAGTCCAATGACTTCACGCTGCGGAAGAATTCCGGCTCGTTGTGCGGGAACGGGTCGGAGACATTGCGCAGGGTGCGGCTCCAAAGCCGTTCGTTTTCAAAGGCATCCCACTGCTCCCCGGTGCGCCGCGGGGTGCGCAGGATGATGGACTGGGCCCAATCCTCAAAAGCATCCAGCGGCTCGTAGACGCGCAAGTGCGCTGTAGCGGCGGTCAGCTCTGCGGCAGGCCCAGTCATCTTTGCCGTCATGACTAGTCGGCCAGCTCCACGATGACCGGGGCGTGGTCGCTGGCGCCCTTGCCCTTGCGTTCTTCGCGGTCAATATTTGCGCCGGTTACACGTGCGGTCAGCGCCGGCGAGGTCAGTGAGAAATCGATGCGCATGCCTTCGCCCTTCGGGAAACGCAACTGCGTGTAATCCCAATAGGTGTATTCGCCTTCGGTGTGCGGGCGCACGACGTCGGTGAAGCCTAGCTCCTCGAAGGCGGCGAAGGCGGCACGCTCTGGCGCCGACACATGGGTCAATTTGTTCTCGATGAAGAAGTCGATATCCCAAACGTCTTCGTCCTTTGGCGCGATGTTCCAATCGCCCATCAATGCAATCTGCGCCTCGGGGTTTTCCTGCAGCCACCCGGCGGATTCCTGCTTGAGCACATCCAACCAGTTCAGCTTGTAGCCCATGTGCTCATCAGCCAACGCGCGTCCGTTAGGTACATACAGGCTCCAGATGCGCACCCCGCCACAGGTTGCCGCGATGGCGCGAGGTTCTTGGATCGGGTTCTTTCCGGCCTTGCCGAACTCTGGCTGCCCAGGGAAGGTGCGTTCAACATCGTCGAGACCAACGCGAGAAGCGATGGCAACGCCATTCCACTGGTTGACTCCGAAGTGCGCTACCTCGTAATCGTTGTTCTCGAACAGTTCCCAGGGGAAATTGTCGTCTTTGCACTTAGTTTCCTGGATAGCCAGGACATCTACATCGGTACGTCGCAGCCAATCCTCAACACGGTCGGCGCGGGCTCGTAGCGAGTTCACATTCCAGGTTGCAATCTTCACTAGTTCAACCTATCAAGTTTGCTGTCTTGTGCCACTTCAATTTAGTTGGAAGTCCGAGTATATTCGACACTAGTAGGTGACCTCAATCACTCAAAGGAGAGTCTGTTGCCTGAGATTCTGACCGAACGCCGTGGGCACCTGGGACTCATTGCGCTGAACCGGCCGAAGGCCCTGAATGCCCTGAACGCGGACATGTGCCGGGAATTCCTCGACGCACTACTGGAGTGGCGCGATGACCCGGATATTGCCCAGGTTGTGGTTATGGGCGCAGGAGAGCGCGGCCTGTGCGCAGGCGGGGATATCGTAGCGATCTACCGGGATATCGTGGACCGCAGCGGTGCTTCGGCGGAATTCTGGCGCATCGAATATCAGCTCAACGTCCTGATCGACGAGTACCCTAAGCCGTACATTGCGCTCATGGACGGAATCGTCCTTGGCGGCGGCATCGGCATATCGGCGCATGGCAGCCATCGTATTGTTACCGAAACCAGCCGTTGCGGCATGCCGGAAGTCGGTATCGGATTCTTCCCGGACGTGGGCGGAACGCATTTGCTGGCGCGTGCGCCGCATGCCGCCGGACGATTGGCGGCATTGACTGGAATGAAATTTGGCGCAGCCGACACAATCGCTTTGGGTCTGGCCGACTCCTACGTGCCGCGAGCCCGGATCCCGGACTTGCTCGCTGACCTTGAAACCCGGCCTGTTGTGGCGGTGCTGGCCAACTATGCCGAGATTCCGGAGCCTGGATTCCTGCAAGAAGAATGGGTGCAGGCCTTTGGCGAGGCAAGCACCCCAGCGGTCATGCGTGCCCTGGAGCAATGCGACTGCCCGCAAGCCCAAGGGGCGCTGGAGGCATTGGGCGCCGCATGCCCAAGCTCGGTGCGCCTGGTCGAGGAACTGATACGCCTGGCTGGAGCTGATTTGAGATCCGACCTGCAGCGAGAGTATCGGGCTGCCGTTCACCGGCTTGATGACCCCGATTTCGCCGAAGGCATTCGCGCCGCAGTCATCGACAAGGACCGCAATCCGCAATGGTCGGAAGTAGTCCCAGGGCAAAGCCCTGGGCAACGCACGCAACGGCACCTGGCGCCCCTGCCCGGGGCAGAACTAACTTTCGCACTGCTCGGTGAAGATCTAGAGGAAAAGAGCCACTCATGAGCGCAAAACCAGTCATCGGATTCCTGGGCATGGGCCATATGGGACTGCCCATGGCCATCAACCTGCACAAGGCCGGCTACCGGATCAGGGGCTTCGACGTGGTTCCTGCCGCGGTGCAGGCCGCCCAAGAAGCAGGCATCGACACCGTGGCTACCGGCGCCGAGGCGGCCGCCGACGTGGATATCGTGATCACCATGTTCCCTTCGGGCAAGCACGTGCTCGATGCCTACCGTGGATACCTGCTCGATAGCGCCAAGCCCAATACGCTGTTCCTGGAGTGCTCCACCATCGACGTGGCCCAGGCCCGTGAAGCGGCGCAGCTCGCGGTCGACGCGGGGCATCGGAGCGCCGACGCCCCGGTGTCCGGAGGCGTGGTCGGGGCAGAAGCGGGGACTTTGACCTTCATGCTCGGTGCGCAGGCCGAAGATCTTGGAGAGATCACCCCGCTGCTTGAGCATATGGGCAAGCGAATCGTGCACTGCGGCGGATACGGTGCCGGCCAGGCCGCCAAGGTCTGCAACAACATGTTGCTGGGCATCTCGATGATTGGCGCTGCCGAGGCCTTCGTGCTCGGAGAACGGCTGGGCTTGGAGCACCAGGCTCTATATGATGTCATTTCCTCGGCCTCGGGACAATGCTGGTCGGTCACCACCAATTGCCCGGTGCCCGGACCTGTGCCAGCTTCGCCTGCCAATCGCGATTACCAGCCAGGATTTGCCGCCGCGTTGATGGCCAAGGACCTCGGCCTGGCCGCTAGCGCATTGGAAGATACGAGCACCGATGCCCAGCTCGGTTCATTGGCCGCCGCGCTGTACCGCAAGTTCAGCAATGAAGGCAATGCAGGGACCGACTTCTCCGGGATCATCAACGCGATCCGCGATGGATCGCTATAGGAAGTCCCCAGAGGCCTTGCGGAAGCGGGCCAGGATTTCGAAAATTTCGGTTGCGTCGGTGCCGGAAAGATTGCTCTGGGCAAAGAGCTTTTCGTTCAGGTCGTCGCGGGCCGCAGGCAGCACTTGCTGGCCTGCGGCCGTGAGCTCCAGAAGGCGGGTGCGGCCGTCGGTTGGGTGCGGGATGCGCCGCACCAAACCGGTGGCTTCCAGCCGGTCTACCGAGTTGGTCAGGCTGGTGGCGTGCACCTGCAAGAGCTGGCTGGCCTGGCTCATGGGCAGGGAACCACGCTTCGAGAAGCCGAGCAAGGCGAGTACTTCAAATCGCGCAAAGGTCAGTCCGTGCGGCTTGAGGATGGCATCGGCTCGCTGCAGGTAAATCGATGCCGTGCGCATCACCGCGGTAATTGCGGCCATGGAGTCGGCCTCGGCTGACCACCCATGGGAAATCCACTGTTCCCTGGCTTGCGCGATTGGATCGCGTGAGAGCGGAGAAGTCATTTGCATACCCCCAAAAGAAGACTTAGTCCAACAATATACTTGGACTTCCTATGGTTTGGAAGGAATCCCCGGATGGACCTCTTGAATGTGGCCGGACAACTGAGTGAAACCGAACGGCAGCGACTGCTTGAAATCAGGCAGGTAGCGCAGCATGAGGTGCGCAAGCAGTCCGTTGGCTATTGGAACCGCGAAGAATTTCCAACCGAGATGATCGGAAAACTGGCCAAACTCGGACTGGGCGGATTGCAGCTAGGGGACAGCTCGCATCTGCTGCGGGGACTGATTCATGCAGAACTCGCCCGCGCCGATATTTCAACCTCGTCCGTGGTCGGCATCCATAACGAACTAGTGCTCGGGATGATCCGCGAATTGGGGTCAGAAGAGCAGCGCGCGCAGTGGCTGGGCAAGCTCGCCGGCTTTGAAGCCTACGGCGCATTTGCGCTGACCGAACCGGAACATGGATCGGATATCGCCGGCGGCATACGGAGCACCGCGCGGCGCGACGGTAACGAGTACGTTCTCAACGGCGCCAAGCGCTGGATAGGCATGGGCACCTTCAGCGATTTCGCGCTGGTCTGGGCCAAGAACGAAGAAACTTCGCAGGTCGGGGCCTATCTCGTTGAAGCGAATCGCCCTGGATACAGCACCTCCAAGATCGAAAACAAGATCGGGCTGCGGATCATGCAAAACGCGGATATCCAGCTGGACAATGTGCGGATTCCCGTTGCGAATAAGCTTCCAGGGGTGACCAGCTTCGCTGCCGCAAACCAGTTATTGATGCAATCTCGCGCTTGGGTGGGGTGGCAGGCTGTAGGAGCGATGATGGCAACGCTCGACATCTGCAGGGACTACGTCGCACAGCGCCAGCAGTTCGGGCAGCCACTGGCCGCATTCCAGTTGATTCAACAGCCCCTGGCCGAAATTGCAGGCAATCTGAGCGCCTGCCTTTCCATGATGTGCGACATTGCCCGCAAGCAAGAGTGCGCGGAATTGCAAATGGTGGATGCGGCAATGGCGAAGTCGACTGCCACGCGCCTGGCGCGGGACTCGGCCGCCCTGGGCCGAGCGATGCTTGGCGGCAATGGCGTCGTGAGCGATTTCGAAATGGCCAAGGTCTTCTGCGATGTTGAAATTCTCCATACCTATGAAGGCACCTATGAAATCAATTCGCTGATTGTGGGACGTGCCCTGACCGGAGTGAGTGCCTTCGTGTAGCCGGGACTTGCGTCTTCCGGAATTTTCCAAAGTAATCCATAACAAGTACTTTCCAATGTGGAAAGTACTTGTTATGGTTGAGGAACCCGGAAGGCCAAAGTCAAAGGAGCAGGACAATGAAGATGCCATTCAGCACCTGGTACACCATCATCACCGTCGCGGCAGGTCTGGCCTTCGCGGCAATGGCCCTGGCCGCCTATGCCACGGGCAACAACTCCCTGATCTTCATCGGCATGGGCTTCTTCATGGCAATTTGCATGACCATGACGTCCATCCACGCGCAGCGTCAGCAGAAGGCTCGAAAGGCGGCCAGCAAATGAACTCCGGCAAGAAAATGAGCCCCGAAGAGCAACTCGCCGCCCTGGGGCTGGCGCAGCAGGGAATGCAGCGTGCCGCCGGGTACGGAGCCAAATTGCTGGGCACCTATTGCATCATCTTGGGAGTGCTCATGGGCGCTCTGGCCGCACTGCTGCAGGTTTATCGTCCCGATGTGAATTTCATCGGCTTCATTGTCATCATGGCATTGTTCTGCGTAGCCGTTGTAGCAATATCCTTGGCCTACGGGAAGCTCTACCGCTCGCTGCCGCGCGGGCATTCCAAGATGTACCTTCGGGGGTTCATCGCCAGCATGGTGCTTTATGCGGTGGCAGTTGCATTGCTCGGAGCGGGGCCCATGGGCTGGGGCGCCATCGCGTTGATCTGGATTATCGTTGCTGCGCCTTTGGCGCTGACCGGAATTGCGATGGTGCGCAAGTGAGTGCCCACGCTCGCGAACGGCTCAACGACGACTTCTCCAACCCGGTGCGGCTTTCGCTGATGGGTTCCTTGCAAGCCGTGGATGAAGCTGACTTCAAATCCTTGAAAGAAGCCATCGGCATTTCGGATTCTGTGCTGTCGAGGCACTTGAGTGCGCTGGAGGCCGGCGGGTACGTGCAGATCAAGAAGGGGTATGTGGGCAAAAGGCCTCGTACCTGGGCGAAGCTGACTTCGGCCGGGCAGGAGGCCTTTGCGCAACATGTTCAGGCGCTGAAGGAAATCACCGGCCTGGGGTAATTCCTCAGGCGCGCCACCATTTGTCCCAGTAGGTGGCCGGTACGGTGCGCTTATGCCGTGATCCCAAGAAGCGCCGCTCAATGGCTTCGGCCGCCGAAGGCTCAATCTCGTGGCCTTCGAGGTAATCGTCAATCTGCGGATAGGTCAGGCCGAGCTCCTCTTCATCTGCACGCAGCGGCTGGCCGTCCAGCAGATCCGCCGTAGGCTCCTTGGCCCACAGCAGCTCAGGAGCCTGCAGCTCGCGCAGCAGTGCCTGGTTCTGGCGCTTATTCAGCCCGGCCAGGGGCAGGAGGTCCGCTCCGCCATCGCCGAACTTGGTGAAGAAGCCGGTGATCGATTCGGCCGCGTGATCGGTGCCCAAGACCAGCATCCCGCGGTCGCCAGCCATGGCATACTGCATGATCATCCGGGTGCGGGCCTTGAGGTTGCCACGGTTGAAATCGCTCAGCGCCAGGTGGCCCGCATCGGCCAGAGCTTCATCGAAGGCGGCGACAGGCTTTTGAATGTTCACCTCGAACTGCTCATCGGCAGCCACGAAATCCATGGCCGCTTCCGCATCGGCTGCATCCGTCTGCACGCCATGTGGCAGGCGCACCGATACGAATCGGGCCTCGCCGCCTGCTTCGCGCACCTCTTGAACGGCCAGCTGGGCCAAGCGGCCAGCCAGCGTTGAATCGATACCGCCGGAAATGCCCAGCACGAAACCCCTGGCCCCGGTAGCTGCCAGATAGTCCTTGAGGAAATCGATACGACGGCGAATCTCGTCGGCCGCGTCGATTTCCGGGCGCACGCCCAGCTCTTCAATGATCTTTGCTTGCAGTTCACGCATGCTTCTAATCCTAGGCATGAGCCATCGCCGTGCGGTACCGCTGCACAGGCTGGCAGCGAAAGTTAATCTGTTCTCAATAAATCCCGGAGGGACTATTCGGAAACCTGGTCTGGATCCCAGCCGAGATTACGGGCGATCTTCTCCAGGGTTTCGACCACGGCGTCATATTCGGAACCGTCCAGATCCTGTCCGAACTGAGTGCGGATCTTTTCCACGAGCTCACTGAGCTTGAGCAACGAGGTGTGGCCCCGATCAGTGATGGAATACTCGCCGTTGATTGCCGTAACCCAACCGGATTCGATCAACTCGGCAAGGTGCTCTCTCAATGATTGCGGTTCATCCGGGGAGGCGAAGAACGGGGAAAGCCCGGCGTCCAGTTGCGCCTCGGTGGCAGGTTGCTGCTCCAGCAGGTTAAGCACCTGCCATTGCCTGCGTGTCACACCGTGTTCTTCCAGAGTCGCTGCAAACTGCTCGTCAATCAGCGAATCCACCAATTTCAGCCAGTAACCCAAGGGGCGTTTTGCGTTCATGGAATCAGCCTAGCCATGATGCCGACTAGAATCGAGGGTATGAGCGAAACCAGCGCCCGTGAGCGACTAAAAGAACTGATCCAAGAACTAGCCATTGTGCGCGGCAAGGTCACCTTGTCCTCGGGCAAGGAAGCTGATTACTACATCGATCTGCGCCGTGTAACCCTGCATCAGGAAGCATCGGGCTTGGTTGGCGAAGTCATGCTTGACCTGCTGGACGAAGCCAAGCTGGAATTCACCAATGTTGGCGGCCTGACCATGGGCGCTGACCCGGTAGGCACCGCCATCATGCACACCGCACGTGCCAAGCAGCGCGCCATCGATGCATTCGTGGTCCGCAAGGCGCAGAAGTCCTACGGCATGGGCCGCCAGGTCGAGGGGCCGAGCGTCGAAGGCCGCGATGTCATCGTGCTCGAAGATACCTCCACCACCGGCGGTTCGGCGCTGACCGCTGTCGAAGGCGTGCGCAAGGCCGGCGGCAACGTGATTGCCGTGGCCGTGATCGTTGACCGCGACACCGGGGCCAAGGAACGCATCGAAGAAGAAGCCGGTGTTCCGTACCTGTTCGCCTACGGCAAGAACGAGCTGGGGCTGTAGCCAGCAAGAGATTCCCTGAACAGCACCTCGTTGCCCGCCGGAAAATTCCCGGTGCGCGGCGAGGTGCTTTGCTTTGCCCGCCTAGCTGCTGCGCGCGGGGCCGGTGGTCTTGCGCACAACGAGCACCGCTGGCAGGTGTCCCGGGGATTGAACGTTCTCGCCCGCAAGCAGGCCCAGCAGCATATTCACCGCCTGGGCGCCCATCTCATGCAGCGGCTGGCGCACGGTGCTCAGCGGGGGAGTGGACTGCGCCGCGGCGGGGATGTCATCGAAGCCGATGATCGAAAGATCGCCGGGAACCGCTAGCCCGCGCTCGCCGGCCACCTGCAAGGCGGCCAGGGCCGAAAGGTCGTTGGCCGCGAAGATCGCGGTGGGTGGTTCGGGCAGGTCGAGCAGGTCATTGGCGGCCTGCACTGCGGCGTCATGCTGGTAATCGCCATCGTGCGTCAGCCGCTCGTCGAATTCCACGCCGGCCTCTTCCAGCGCCCGGCGGTAGCCCTGCTCGCGCAGGTGCGCGGATGCCAGGTCCCCGCGTCCGCGGATATGCCCGATCCGGCGATGGCCGAGATCAAGCAGGTGCTTGGTGGCGGTGTAGGCCCCGGCGCGGTTGTCCACGTCGATGGCAATCGGCATTTCGGGCCCGGCGTGCGGGTCGATGGCAACGACCGGCACCGAGCTGTGCGGGACTTCTACGGTGGGGGTGACGATGATGGCCCCGTCGATCAGCGTTCCGCCCAAGCGGGACAGGGAGCGCCGCTCCCAGCCGGCATGCCCTTCGGGGGAAAGGTTGCCCGCGTAGGCCATCAGATCGTATTGCGTTCCGCGCAGGGTCGCGGAGATGCCGTTGAGCAGGCCCAGCGAGAAGGGCTCGAACTCCGCTACCAGAATGCCGATGATATTGGTGCGGGTGCTGCGCAGCGAGGAAGCGACCAGCGAGGTCTCGTAGCCCAGATCGCTGATGACCTGGTGGACCTTGGCGATGGTGGCCGGGGCGACCCCGTAGCGGCCATTGACGACCTTGGACACGGTTGAGACGGAAACCTGCGCGGTGCGCGCGACATCGTTGATGGTCACGCGTGCGCTGGAGGGCTCGCCAGGGATCTGCTCCCGCTGGGCACTGGCGAGCTCGGGGTTTCCGGTCTGAGGGGTCATCACCTGACTAACAGTAGCGCAAAATTTCCCCGGAACCCGGGACTTCGCGGGGAAACGGCAAGCAATCGAGGGCAGATTGATAACGTTTTCGCAATGGATTTCGAAAACGTTATCGAAAACGATTGACATGACCTGCGTCACGGTGCAATTCTTGGTGGAGCCAATCGCCTGCCGTCCGATGCCGGCAGGCCATCATCACAGCTGAGGAGCACGAGCATGTTACCCAAGATCCGAGGTGCGCAGATTCTGGCGCTGGCCGCCACGACTGCCCTGCTGGCCACTGGCTGCGCCTCCGGCGTAGGCCAGGAAGGGAAATCGGCAGACGGAACCACCACCATCACCTGGTGGCACAACTCCAACAATGGCGACGGCAAGGCATACTACGAACAGGTAGCAGCCGACTTCGAAGCCGCCCATGAAGGGGTGGACGTCGAAGTCAGCGCAATGCAGCACGAGGACATGCTCACCAAGCTCGATGCAGCCTTCCAGAGCGGCGATGCCCCGGATGTCTACATGGAACGTGGCGGCGGGGAGCTCGCGGCCCACGTGGCCGCGGGACTGACCAAGGACCTGACCGAGGCGGCCTCCGAGGAAATCGCCTTCCTCGGCGAGAGCGCCGGCGGCTGGCAGCTCGATGGCAAGACCTACGCATTGCCGTTCTCGCTGGGCGGGGCCGGGTTCTGGTACAACAAGGCGCTGTTCAAGGAAGCGGGCATCGACTCGGCCCCGCAGACCTTCGATGAACTGATCGAGGCCACCGGGAAGCTGAAGAAGGCCGGTATCGACCCGATTTCCATCGGGGCGGGCGACAAGTGGCCAGCTGCCCACTACTGGTACTACGCGGCCGTGCGCGAATGCTCCCAGCAGACCCTGGCAGACTCGGTCGCCAATCTCGATTTCAGCGACCAGTGCTTCACCAAGGCCGGGGAAGATGTGGACCAGCTGATCAAGGCCGAGCCATTCAACCCGGGCTTCCTCTCCACCCCGGCGCAGTCCGGACCGACCTCCGCTTCGGGCCTGCTGGCCACCGGAAAGGTAGCCATGGAACTGGCTGGCCACTGGGAGCCAGGAGTCATGCAGGGCCTGACTGAGGATGGTGCTGGCATGGGCGATGACACCGGGTGGTTCCCTTTCCCCGCCATTGAAGGCGGCCAGGGCGACCCGGCCGCGCAGCTGGGCGGAGGCGATGCCTGGGCCGTTTCCGAAGGCGCCCCGGATGCGGCGGTGGACTTCGTGAAGCACATGCTCTCCGACGAGGTCCAGCGCGGTTTCGCCGAACTGGACATGGGCCTGCCGACCAACCCGGCAGCCAAGGATGCAATCTCGGATCCGGCACTGGCCTCGCTGATGGACGTGCGCGACAAGGCACCGTACTTCCAGCTGTACTTCGACACCTCGTTCGGCGCATCCATTGGCGGCGCCATGAACGATGAAATTGCCCTGCTCTTCGCCGGCAAGTCCGACGCGCAGAAGATCGTCGACGCCAGCCAAGATGCCGCTGACCTGGAGAAGTGATCCTCGCCGTGGCCCAAGAAGTAACCTATGCCGCCAGCTCATCAGCTAGCGGCGGCACCGAGCTTGCCGAAAAGGAGCGTTCCAAGGCAAGCGCGCTGCCGCCTCCAGGAGGCGCCAAGCGCGCACGCAGGCCAGCAGAGCGGCGCAAGAATCTGGAGATCCTGTTCTTCGTCAGCCCGGCATTGCTGCTGATCGCGGTCTTCATGCTGGTCCCCATCATCCAGGCAGTGCGCTTCTCGGTGTACAACTGGAAGGGCTTCGGCCCGCTGGTGGACTTCGTGGGCTTCAAGAATTACGTCCGGGTGCTGGGCAACGAGGTGTTCACCGACGCCCTGGTCCATAACCTGGTCATCATCGGCGGCTCCATCGCCCTGCAGCTCCCGATCGGCCTGGGCATCGCCCTGCTGCTGAACCGGAAGATGAAGATCCAGTCCCTGCTGCGCACCATCATCTTCGTGCCCTACGTGCTTTCCGAAGTCATTGCCGGGGTGGTCTGGTTCCAGCTGCTGCAGCCGCAGTACGGGGTCATCGACACCATCATGTCCAAGCTGGGGATCCAGGGGCCGGCCCAGGGCTGGCTGGGTACTCCGGAACTCGCCTTGTGGACCGTGCTGGGCGTACTGACCTGGAAGTACCTGGGCCTGGCGGTGATCTTGTTCCTCGCCGGTTTGCAGGGCGTGCCTTCCGAGCTCTACGAGGCGGCAGAGATCGACGGTGCGTCCTGGTGGCAGATCCAGCGCAAGATCACCATCCCGCTGCTGGGCCCCACCCTGCGCACCTGGGGATTCCTGTCCATGATCGGCTCGCTCCAGCTCTTCGACATGGTCTGGATCCTCACCGGCGGCGGACCGGCCAACGCCACGACCACGATGGCCAGCTTCCTGGTTTCGGAAGGAACCAAGCGCCAGAACTTCGGGATCGCCGCGGCCGCCTCGGTCATCTTGTTCATCGTCGCACTGGTTCTGGCCATCTCCTACCAGCAGTTCATCCTCAAGCGGGATTCGCAGCCGGATGACGAGCGCACGAAGCGGAAGAAGGCCAAAGCATGAGCGCCACCTTGGGCACCCGCCCGCAGCACACCCCTGCCCAGGCCCGTCGCGCCAAGAAGCGCAATGGCCGGCAGGGCGGAAACGTCCTGGTCTACGCCATCGCCCTGGCGGTCGTAGCGATCACCCTGGGCCCGGTGCTCTACGGGGTGCTTGGCGGCTTCCGCACCAACGCGCAGCTGGCCGGGAATCCGGCAGGCCTTCCCGAGCCGTGGGTGCTGGAGAACTACGCGGTCGTGCTGAAGAACCCGGATTTCTGGCAGTACGCGCTGAACTCCACGATGATCGCGGTGATCACCACCGTCGTCGTGGTGGTCTTCGGCATCATGGCGGCCTACCCGCTGGCCCGCTACAAGTTCCGCCTGCGCGAACCGATTTTCATGGTCTTCGTGCTCGGCTTGCTGTTCCCCGCCACCGTGGCGATTGTTCCGCTGTTCATCCTGATTACCCGCGATCTGGACATGGGCAACACCTGGTGGGGCGTGGCCCTGCCGCAGGCAGCCTTTGCGCTGCCAATGACCGTGGTCATCCTGCGCCCCTTCCTGATGGCGCTGCCCCAGGAATTGGAAGAGGCCGCCCAGCTCGATGGCGCAAGCCGCATCGGCTTCTTCTGGAGAATCCTGCTGCCGCTGTCCGGGCCGGGCATGGTCACCGTCGGCGTGCTGGCCTTCGTCGGCTCGTGGAACGCCTACCTGCTGCCGCTGTTGCTGCTGCAAGGGGATATGCGCACCTTGCCACTGGGCGTCGCCGACTACTCGAGCGAGCACTCGGCGGATACCGCCGGTGTCTTCGCGTTCACCGCGCTGGCCATGATCCCGGCACTGATCTTCTTCCTGGCCATGCAGAAGCGCATCGTCAATGGGCTGCAGGGCGCAGTCAAGGGCTGATCGGGCCCGCCTCAAGCAATCGAAATCTTTGAAGACAAGGAACTGCCATGAAAACCGTCGAGCAAACCTGGCACGACATCTCCCTTCCTGCTGAACAGCGCGTCGCCGCGCTCATGGATGAAATGACCCTGGAAGAGAAGGCCGGGCAGCTGGGCTCGTTCTGGATTCGCCCGGAGGAAGAAAACCAGCACGGCGAAGGCAATGTCGCGCCGATGGCCGATACCTTCACCGCAGGCCCCAGCTTCGAAACCGCCATCAAGGACGGCTTGGGGCATATCACCCGCGCCTTCGGCACCATCCCGCTGGCCCCCGCCGAAGGCCGCGAACGCCTGGTCGAGCTGCAAGAACAGGTCATTGCCGCGAACCGCCTGGGCATTCCGGCCATCGCCCACGAGGAGTGCCTGACCGGCTTCACCACCCTGGGCGCGACCTGCTACCCGGCTTCCATTGCCTGGGGCGCCACCTTCAACCCGGAACTCATTGGCGGCATGGCCCAGCGCATCGGTGCCGACATGCTGAAGATGGGCGTGCACCAGGGCCTGTCCCCGGTCTTGGACGTCACCCGGGACTACCGCTGGGGCCGGGTGGAAGAGACCATGGGCGAAGACCCCCACCTGGTTGGAGAGCTGGCCGTAGCCTACGTGCGCGGCCTGCAGGACTCAGGGGTGCACGCCACCTTGAAGCACTTCGCCGGCTACGCGGCCTCGCAAGCCGGACGCAACCACGCGCCGGTCTCCATGGGCCCGCGCGCCCTGGAAGATACCGTCTTCCCTCCGTTCGAACGCGCAGTTCGCGAGGGTGAAGTGAAGTCCGTGATGAACTCCTATGCGGACGTGGATGGCGAAGCGCCAGCGGGCAGCCACCGATTGCTCACCGAAGTGCTGCGTGGCCGCTGGGGCTTCGCGGGAACCGTCGTGGCCGACTACTGGTCCGTCAGCTTCCTGCACAGCATGCACGAAGTCGCAGAAGACGAGAACGCGGCGGGCCGGCTGTCCCTGGAAGCCGGCATGGACGTTGAGCTTCCGGAGACCACCGCCTTCGCCAACCTGGCCCAGGCCGTCCGCGCCGGAGAACTGGAGCAGGAAGTCCTGGACACCGCGGTACGCCGCGTGCTGGCCCAGAAGCTGCAGATGGGCCTGCTGGATCCAGGCTGGAACCCGCGCAAGGCCTGGCTGGGCGATGACGTGGAACTGGACTCGGCGGATAACCGTGCCCATGCCCGGAAAATGGCCGAGGAATCCATCATCCTGCTGCGCAATGAGCAGATTCTCCCCTTGGAGAACCCGGCACGTTTGGCGGTCATTGGCCCCAGCGCCTCCCAGCCGCGCACCCACCTGGGTTGCTACTCCTTCACCAACCACGTCTACTCGCGCTTTGCCGAGCAGCAGGACTACGGCGTGCCGATGGCCTCGATCCTCGAAGCCTTGCAGCAGGCTCCTGCGCTCGCCGGATCGCAGATCGAGTATGCCCGCGGCGTGGACTTCACCGATCTGGATGATTCAGGCATCGCCCAGGCCGTCGAAGCGGCCCGCAGCGCCGAAGTCGCGGTGGTTACCGTCGGCGACCTCGCCGGCCTCTTCGGCCGTGGCACCTCGGGAGAAGGCTGCGACGTTGTCGACCTGCGCCTGCCCGGGCGGCAGGCGGATCTGGTGGAAGCCGTGCTGGCGACCGGCACCCCGACGGTGCTGGTCCTGGTCACCGGGCGCCCGTACTCGCTGGGGCAGTTCGCGGGTCGCACCGCGGCCATCATCCAGTGCTTCATGCCGGGTGTGGAAGGCGGGCCGGCGCTGGCCAGCGTGCTGACCGGCAAAGTCAACCCCTCGGGCAAGCTGCCGGTGCAGATCCCCGACCATGTCGGCGGGCAGCCGGGCACCTACCTGGCCTCCAAGCTGGCGTGGCATGCCGAAGGCGTAACCAACCTCGATCCCCGTCCGCTGTACCCCTTCGGCTACGGCAGCTCCTACACCAGCTTCGAAATCTCCGGGTTGGAGCTGTCGGAAACTGGTATTGCTACCGACGGAACCCTCCGGATCAGCGCCACCGCAACCAATACCGGAGCGCGCTCCGGAGCTGAAGTGGTGCAGTTGTACCTTGCTGATGCGGTGTCGCAGGTGGTGCGCCCGCGCCGCTGGCTTGCCGGCTTCGCCAAGGTGCAGCTCGAGGCGGGGGAGTCGAAGCGGGTCACCTTCACGCTTCATGCCGACCGCACCTCGTTCACCGGGCTGTCCGGAAAGCGCATTGTGGAACCGGGCAAGTTCACCGCGCTGGTGGGATCGAGCAGCGAGGATCTCGCGGCGCAAGCCGACTTCCGGATCACCGGCAAGGTGCGCGAAGTGGCCGAGGGCCGCGTGATGGACACCCCGGTGGACATCGCGTAGCCGCTAGGCGGTGCGCCGCCGCAGTGCAGCTTAGAGAACGTATGTGCCGCTGCGCCCCTACTAGGGTGGCGCAGCGGCTGCACGCTAGTGAACTAGTTGCCGTTTAACCGTGCAACGCATGCCCGAATTTCGTCCGCGAAGAGGTAGATATCTTCCAACTCGTCAATCGGATGCCGGATCTCCTTCTTTTCTTCGTCAAGAAGGCCGATGTATTTCTGGGCTTTTGCATTGAAATGGAGCCGGGCGATCGTTCGTCGATTGTTATCGTCTAGCAAGATCCCAAAATAAGTTTTGCTATCCCGGTGGGTCACACGATTCGGCTTGACTTCGCTACACGCAATTGCCTTGACAATTTGGTATCCCGCGAGTTCTTCTTCGGTGGTAACTACGCCGGTCTTATCCGATTCTTCTTTCGCTTCGACTGCGCTTTCAGCCGATTTATGAACTTGCTCCGAAGTTAGTTCGCCTCCTGGAAGCGGTAGTTCTATGGTGTCGCCGTCACGTAGCGCATTTTTAAGTCTTTCATGCACTTTTTCTTTCAAAAATTGCTTAGTTGCTTTACCAACCAACTCAGTGAAAAGTGATAAATTATCCGCGGTTGCTCGGCGTTCTGTTACCTTTGCCATCAGTAACCGAACGAAATCCTTTCCAGGTTCCTTGAACTCATTGCCGATTTCGCGCTTGAGCGCTCCGACATATTTGAGCTCCTCAGCTGAGTTCAATACGGAATCTAGATTGAATGTTTCTTTAGTAAGTTTTGAGAGTTCGGGGTAGACAATTTCGTCAATGTCCAATAGATCAAGCACGAGGAACGGCTTTTGGTCCATGATATTCGGAGCGTCTAGATCCGTGAAAAAATGATAGGCCTGGCCATTGGTCAACACGCCGATTCGCGCGTTGGTAACTGAGAAGTACCGAAAGAGCTGCGAGGCATGTTTGACGTTGAGCGGGTCACCGACGTGTTTGCACTCGATCAGGATCTGGACCTCGCCATCTTTCATGATTGCGTAGTCAACTTTTTCCCCTTTTTTCATCCCGTGGTCAGCAGTAAATTCCGGAATCACTTCGAGGGGATTGAATACGTCGTATCCCAAAACACGCGAAATAAATGGCATAACGAATGCGTTCTTCGTTGCTTCTTCAGTTTGGATCGAATCTTTCTGTGCGCGTAATTTGGCGGAAAGATCTTCAATGCCTTCTATGATCCCCAATTCAACCCCTCAATTTTGAAATTGCAATAGTCTGATACAACCGTGTGACTGGTACTACATTTTTGATGCTATCAGACCGACGCGACAATAACGCTTGGTCTGGATTCTGTTCTACCGGGTGAACTTAAATTGGGATTCAATGAATATCTCGAGAATGCGTTTTTGATATAGGAATTGGGTCAGGATATCCAATCGTCGGAGTGTTTCTATGCGGTGCGCCGCCGCAGGGTCAGGGAACCGACCAGCAGGGCGGCGGCGATCCAGGCGACGATGACCAGCATGCTGCTTGCCGTCGCCGAATCCACTGTTCCCGCCGCGGCATCCGAGAGGGCATCGATGGCGTGGGACAGCGGAAGCCAGTCGCCGATGGCCTCCAGCACGCCGGGCAGCTGCTCGCGGGGCAGGATGATGCCGGCCAGCAGGAACTGCGGGATGACCAGCGCGGGCATGAACTGAACCACCTGGAATTCGGTGCGCGCGAAGGCGCTGGCCATCAGGCCGAGGCTGATGCCCAGCAACGCGTCGAGGGCGGCCACCGCAAACAGCAGCCAGAAACTGCCTTCGATCTCCAAGCCGCAAACCCAGATGGCGAAACTGACCGCGATCATGGTCTGGAGGATCGCAACCAGGGTGAACGCCAGCGCATAACCGAAGATGAATTCGCCCTTGGCCAGTGGCATGCTCAGCAGGCGCTCAAGGGTTCCGCTGCGCCGCTCGCGCAGTGTTGCGATGCTGGTTACCAGGAACATGACCACGAATGGGAACAAGGCGATCATGGCCGGCCCAATGCGGCTGAAAGCCGGGGTATCGGTGAAGATCCATGCGATCAGGCCGATCAGCAGGCTGGGCACGATGAGCATCAAGGCAATGGTCCGCGGGTCATGGCGCACCTGGGCCAGGACCCGCCCGGCGGTGGCGAGCGTCCGTTTCATGGCTGGTTCCCTTCGGCCGCGGCCCGATGCTTCGGTGCAGGTGCGGCGCCCCTTGGCGGCTGCCCGGTGCCGCCTGCCGCGATCAGGGCAACGAAGGCATTCTCGGGATTGTCTGCACCGGTTGATTCCATAAGTGCTGCCGGGGTCATCTGGCCGAGCAGCTTTCCCTCGCGCAGCAGCAGGATCTCATCGCAACGCATGGCTTCGTCCATGACATGGCTGGAGACGACAAGGCAAAGGCCGGTGGCCGCCAACTGCGAGAACATCGCCCACAAATCCGCACGCAGTACCGGGTCCAAACCCACCGTGGGTTCATCCAGGATGACGATTTCGGGCGAGCCGAGCAGCGCGATGGCCAAGGACACCCGATTGCGCTGTCCGCCGGACAGATCCATGGCCAGGCGGTCAGCCTGGTCCGCCAGGTCCGTGGTTTCAAGGACCCGATCCACTTCTGCTGCAGGCTGCCCGAGGATCTTGGCGAAGTAGGCGATGTTCTGCCTGACGCTCAAATCGTCATAGACGCTGGCTGCCTGGGTCATGTAGCCGACCCGGTTGCGCAGGGACTTGTGCCCCGCGGGCTTTCCGAGAACGGCGACAGTACCGCTGCTGATTATCTGGTTGCCCACGATGCTGCGCAGCAAGGTGCTCTTGCCGCTGCCACTGGGGCCGAGCAAGCCGATGATCCGTCCCGGCGCGAGTTGGAAGCCCACTTGGTCCAGGACCAATGCCCTTCCGCGTCTGACGTCGAGCCGCTGCACATCGACACAAGCCATTTTATTCATCACATAATGAATTAGAGACCCATGCCAGCAGCATGTCAATGGTTCAACGCAGGCAATTCCCCGGTGAGGTAGCGCTGGATGGTGGGAGCTACCAGCTCAATAACCTGCTCATCATCCATGGAGGCCAAAGGCTCCAAGTCAATGATGTAGCGCGCGACAATGAGCCCAACAATCTGGCTGGCCACCAGGGCTACCCTCGGCTCGGCGCTTTCTTCCGGCAAACGCGCACCCAAGCGCGAGAAAATCTCCTTCTGCAGGAAGGGGCGGAGGATTTTCGTTGCGCTGCTGCTGGAAATCAAACCCCGGACCATTGCCGTTGCGGCCGTGCGGAAAGCCGGCTTGCGCCAGGTAGTGAGCAATGCGCGAGTCAGCGCTTCGCCCATCTCCTCCAGCGGCGCTGTTGCCGCCTCGGCGATGATTTCCCCGGGGTTGACGGGGATGCGCATGGTCTGGACAAACAGGTCGTTCTTGTCCTTGAAGTAGTGGTGCACCAGTGCTGGATCCACCCCGGCTCGGCGCGCTACCGACCGGAGGCTGGCTGCCTCGTATCCGGCATGGGAGAACTCCTTGGACGCGGCTTTGAGGATCGTCGCTTTAGTTGTCCCCGTGGTGCTGCCCTTGGGGCGTCCACGCTTCCGCGCACTCGGGACCTCGTTCGGTACTTGCTCGCTCACGATTTCAGCATACTTCCGGAACCTTGCAACAACGCAGAAAGGCCGGGCAAAAGCCCGGCCTTTCTGGGATCCGCTAACTGCTACTTCTTTGCTGCAGGCGCTTCCGGTGCAGTGGCACCCTTGGCGAGTTCCGCATGCAGATTCGCCACGGATGGGAACTGCAGGTCTGGGCGGAACGGGAAGGTGTCCATGTCTTCGCGGGCGGTGATGCCGGTGTAGACCAATGCGGTCAGCAATCCGGCTTCCATGCCCGCAACGATATCGGTGTCCATGCGGTCGCCGATCATTGCGGTGGTTTCCGAGTGCGCATCGATTCGGTTCAGGGCAGAACGGAACATCATCGGGTTCGGCTTGCCCACCACGTATGGCTCGCGGTTGGTCGCACGCGAGATCAGGGCCGCGATCGCACCGGTGGCCGGCATGATGCCTTCGGTGGAGGGTCCGGTAGCGTCCGGGTTGGTGGCGATGAACTTCGCCCCGCCTTCGATCAGGCGGATGGCCTTGGTGATGGCTTCGAAAGAGTAGGTTCGGGTTTCGCCCAGCACAACGTAGTCAGGGTTCTGATCGGTCATGATGAAACCGGCATCATGCAGTGCAGTGGTCATACCGGCTTCGCCGATAACGAAGGTGCGGCCGCCGGGGCGCTGGCGAGCCAGGAACTCTGCGGTGGCCATCGCGGAGGTCCAGATGTTCTCCTCCGGGACGTCCAGGCCCGATGCCAGCAAGCGCGCACGCAAATCGCGCGGGGTGTAGATGGAGTTATTGGTCAAGACCAGGAAGCGCAGGTTGTTATCGCGCCAGTAGCTCAGCATCTCGGCGGCGCCCTTGATGGCCTGGTTCTCGTGAACCAATACCCCGTCCATGTCCGTGAGCCAGCATTTGATGTCGTGGACAGTTCGCGTACCGCGGATTGATGTTGTCACGAGGCGTGGATCCTCCCTAGGAAAATATGTGGTGGGAGCTATCGGCACTGAAAGTATCCCGTTCTATTAAGAGATTACACAGGCTCACGCAAATGCGCCGTGAACAAGGGCACGAACATAACGAACTAGGCTTAATACTGTGAACGAAGAAACGCATGAACCAGTTAATGATCCCAGCGCGCAGCATGTCATCGGAGTGGGCCCCTGGGAAGGGGAACTGCCAACCGACGGGAAATATGATCCCCAGCTGCTTGCCGAGGGCGACCGGCGCAACGTTGCGGACAAGTACCGCTACTGGACGATGGACGCCATCATTGCTGATCTTGACGAACGCCGCCATGATTTCCATATCGCCATTGAAAACTGGCAGCACGATATGAACATCGGCACCGTGGTGCGCAGCGCTAACGCCTTCTTGGCCAAGGAAGTCCATATCATCGGCCGTCGCCGCTGGAATCGACGAGGCGCCATGGTTACTGATCGTTACCAGCACGTACGCCACCATGCAACGGTGGAGGAGTTCGTTGCCTGGGCTGAGGGCGAGGGATTGACGATTCTGGGAATCGATATCTTCCCGGACTCCGTTCCACTGGAAACCTACGACCTGCCAAAGAACTGCGTGCTGGTCTTTGGGCAGGAAGGTCCCGGGCTTAGCCCGGAAGTCCACGCCGCGGCCAAGGACACCTTGTCCATCGAGCAGTTCGGCTCGACTCGTTCAATCAATGCGGCTTCCGCAGCCGGAATTGCTATGCACGCATGGGTGCGCAGGCACGTGTTTGGGCAAAAAGTAGGTTAACAGGAAATTTAATACTGACGAGTTTAGTCGAGCATCTGGATTAGTTATCATTTTCAGCCTACGCTGGGTTTTAGTTATGAAAACGTGATCTGGGAGAGGGCGGTCGTGAAACGACGTCATCAAGTGAACCATGACTTGTTGTTGCCGGGGCTGCCTCGGCGCAGAAGGCCACTGGTTATATGGTCGACTTCTATCGTCGCCGCGTTAGGGCTGACGGGAGCCTTGGCGATCCCGATCATGGCTCAGGTCGGCGACTCCAGGCAGGGCGACATCCCTGTGGGCATCGATGCCGTTGCTGATCCGTCATTGTTCAACGGAACTGTCTATGTCAGTGCCGACGCTCCGCTGAACGCATTCGGCGGTTCCGGCAAGGAGCTGGCCATTGACGGCCGTCCAGTTGGAATGCTTGATGGTGCTGATGCTGATTCCGAGGCGTCCAGCATTGACAACGAATCCTCAGCTCTGCTCGCGGGCATGGTCGGTGAACTCGGCAAATTGCCTGGCGACCTGCAACTGATGCACCCGGTCAAGACCCGTCGAATTTCCAGCCCTTATGGCTGGCGCTCCAACCCTACCGGCCCTGGCAACCAGATTCACATTGGCCAGGACTACCCGATTTCTTGCGGCTCGCCGGTCTACGCTTCTGAAGCCGGCACGGTGACCGTATCGGCATGGGCCGGGCACTCCGGCATGCGAGTGACTATTGATCACGGCAGCAATGTCCAGACTGGCTACAGCCACAATTCGAAGTTGATTGCCAAGGTGGGGCAACGGGTTGAGCAGGGTGAGCTGATTGCCCTGGCTGGCACTACCGGCAACTCGACCGGTTGCCATGTGCACTTCGAAGTCATCATCGACGGCCGTTGGCACGATCCGCGTAACTACCTGCCAACCATTCCGGGGCAGCGCCAGGCAATGATTAATTCGCAGCGGCTGACGGTCAATGCGGGCAGTGCCCCGAAGGGCAACGGCTCGCGGGTTCCTGATCGGGCTCCAAGCGGTCCGGATCCAGACGTCATTGTCCCTGAGGATGACACTCCAGTCATTCCACGGCCGAAGCCGACCCCATCGGAGTCGCAGCGCCCGTCGCCGAGCGAGAGCGAGAGCGAAACTCCAAGCGGTTCGCAGTCTCCTGACGGTTCACAGAGCCCTGACGGTTCACAGAGCCCTGACGGTTCACAGAGTCCAAGTGGTTCGCAGAGTCCAGGTGGTTCGCAGAGCCCAGACGATTCGAAGAGTCCAGGCGAGAGCGAATCCACGGCACCTGAACCCACGGAAGAGCCTGAGGTGGAGGTCACTTCGAATCCGGAAAAACCAACGGAGTCTGAAGAAGTCGTTACAGATCCTCCAGCCGGCTCAGATTCTGCACCGAAGACGGATTCGTCGAAGTCGACCTCTACCGGAACTGAAACTCCGACAGCTTCCAAGAGCTCTGCATCAGTGCCAAGCACCACGACCAAGACGCAGCTAGCTCCGTCGGGAAGCACTTCTGTAAGCGCAACAACCGAATAGAGAACGTAAAAAGCCAGCGGCCAACCGTAATGAGACAAGCTCTCATCTGGGTTGGCCGTTTGCTTTGCGGTAAACCGCGGAATTCCCCGTGTCACGATACGAGATTTAGGGCTTAGTTAGTGACATAGCCGATAGGATGGATGGCGAACCGCCGTCAATGGAGACGCGTAACCTCGCTAATCACCAGGAGTGAAGCATGCCTATCGCAACCCCCGATAAGTACAATGCAATGATCGATGCTGCCAAGGCAGGCGGCTACGCCTTCCCAGCAGTGAACGTGACCAGCTCGCAGACTCTGAATGCCGCAATTCGCGGCTTCGCAGAGGCTGAATCCGACGGCATCATCCAGGTCTCCACCGGCGGCGCCGCATACTGGTCTGGTGCATCCATCAAGGATATGGTTACCGGCTCGCTGGGCTTCGCAGCCTTCGCCCGCCAGGTTGCCAAGAACTACGGCGTAAACATCGCATTGCACACCGACCACTGCCCAGCGGACAAGCTGGACGATTTCGTGTTGCCGCTGCTTGCCGCTTCGGAGGCTGAAGTCGCTGCAGGCCGCGATCCATTCTTCAACTCCCACATGTGGGACGGTTCGGCTGAAACCCTCGAAGAGAACCTGCGTATTGCTGCTGAACTGCTGCCACGCACCGCTGCCGCGAAGCAGATCCTCGAAGTTGAAATCGGTGCCGTTGGCGGCGAAGAAGACGGCGTCGAGAACGCGATCAACGACAAGCTGTACAGCACCGTCGAAGATGCCATGGCTACCATCGAGGCTTTGGGCGCCGGCGAAAAGGGACGCTACATCACCGCGCTGACCTTCGGCAACGTCCACGGCGTGTACAAGCCAGGCAACGTAAAGCTGCGCCCAGAGATCCTGAAGGATATCCAGGCTCAGGTTGGCGCCAAGATCGGCAAGGCGAACCCATTCGACCTGGTATTCCACGGCGGATCGGGCTCTTCTGAGCAGGAAATTGCTGACGCAGTAGCCTATGGCGTGATCAAGATGAACATCGACACCGACACCCAGTACGCCTTCACCCGCCCGGTCGCTGGCCACATGCTGGGCAACTACGATGGCGTGCTGAAGATCGACGGCGAAGTTGGCAACAAGAAGACCTACGACCCACGCGTGTGGGGCGCCAAGGCTGAAGAGTCCATGGCTGCCCGCATCGTTGAAGCTGCCCAGCAGCTAGGCTCGGCCGGAAAGTCGCTGAAGTAACCATGGTCGGAGAGAATCTACTGGGTATCCCAGAGACACTGTTGCCCGAGGAAACCGACTTACTGGCACGCTACGAAGCCGGTGACGAAGCGGTAGATCTTGCTGCTCAGTTCCCTGCATCTTCGCTGGTTTGGGCGCTGCTTGCCAACGAAGCGCACAGTGAGGGCCGCATTGTGGAGTCCTACGCGTTCGCACGCGTTGGCTACCACCGCGGCTTGGACTCCCTGCGCAAAGCCGGCTGGCGCGGACAGGGCCCTGTGCCTTGGCGTCATGAGCCAAACCGCGGCTTCCTGCGTTCGCTTTACGCGCTGGGCCGTGCAGCTGCCGCCATCGGGGAGACTGAAGAAGTCGACCGTATTGGCAAGTTCCTCAATGACTCGGATGCCACTGCCAAGGCTGAAATCGAAGCTGGCAAGTAAGCGATATTTCAACCGCAAACGGCGGCTATTCTCGCAAAGAGAATAGCCGCCGTTAGCTGTTTAACGCATCGAGGGCGTGCTCAAGAAGTAAGAGAAATCGGGTGCGCGGAAGCTGAGTAATACCTGCCAGACGTCATCCTCTCCGTCAGCAGAAGGCAAACATACAGGTCAAGACTCATTCAGTAACATGAGGGCGTTCTCATGTTGTTCTACTTTTGGACTCATTTAGTTCACCTAAAGTTCATTTAGAAGGGATCGTCACTTCACACCTTTGAAAGGGATAGCAATGTTGTCATTCTGGATGGGACTAGCGTCCAACGTCATCGGCATTACGGTTCTCGTGTACTTCGTGTACTTCCGCCGCCACTTCCGCCGCGACCTCGTGCTGGCTTATATTGCTTTGAGCATGGGCATCTTCGCTGTCACCTTGTTGCTCTCGGGTAGCGGCGCGGGCATGGGGCTTGGCCTGGGCCTCTTCGGCATTCTCTCGATTATCCGCCTCCGTTCGGACACCCTGACCCAGGAAGAAGTGGCCTACTACTTCATTTCACTGGCCATCGGATTGGTCAACGGCCTGCACCCGGACCCGGCATGGCTGGCTCCAGCGGCCACCGCGGCCCTGGTCCTGGTGATGTTCCTCGCTGACCACCCGAGCTTCGCTCCACGCACCGAGCGCCAGACCGTGACCCTGGAGCGTGCCTACCCGAAGAAGGCGGATCTGCAGGCTGCATTGGAAGAACTGCTGGATGCCAAGGTGCTGCGAACCGTAGTTGTCGAGTTGGACATGGTCCGCGACCTGACCATCGTTGATGTCCGCTTCCGTACCAACGCTGCCGGCAGCAAGTCCAATGCCAAATCCAGCGCATCCGAGAGCTTCTCCGGCACTTATGAATTGGCGAACAGCCAGTCCGCACCGGCAGCGCAGAACGGAGCCAAGCAGGAGACGTGGTCCTGATGACTACGCTTGCAACCAAGGGCGCGGACCTCGTTGCCTCCCAGGCGCGCGCGGCTCTTGAAGAAGCCGTCATCGCCCGGGAACCGATCAGTCTCGAAGACGTGATCTCCGAAGCCGCGCTGCAGACCCGAGTCGACAAGAAGTTCCTGCTGGCCCCAGAGGAGTTCACGGCCTTATCCGAGCGCTTGGGCGATAAATTCAAGATCATGCAGATCGATGGCCTGCGTACCTTCCGTTACGAATCGGTGTATTTCGATACCGAGGACTACGACCAGTACCGCGCCCACCGCCAGGGACGGCGCCGGCGATACAAGGTGCGCTCGCGCACTTATGCTGACACCGGGCTGTCGATGTTCGAGATCAAGACCAAGGGGCTTCGCGGGTCGACGGTGAAGCACCGCGTCGAGCAGGATCTGGACAGCGCGGGCGAGCTGACCGAAGAGAACCTGGAGTTCCTGGAATCGGTTCTGCGCCGCGAGTACGGGCAGGAAGTCCCCCAGCTGCAGCCAGTGCTGGACAGCGCCTACCGGCGTGCAACTTTCGTGAACCCCATCGACGGCGAACGGCTGACCTGTGACGTCGAGCTGGAATACGCCAACGGCGAATCGAGGGTTGACGGACCAGACTTGATTGTCGTGGAAACCAAGTCCGCTGATGGCCGGGGAGCTTCGGACCAGGCCTTGGCCGAGCTGGGCATCCGAGAGGTATCGATGTCCAAGTATTGCATCGGCATTGCACTGCTGAACCCGCAGCTGCCGGCCAATCGCTGGAGCCGTTTGCTCCAGCAGAGCTTCGTCCCGGATCCGACGCTGCGCTAGATCCCGTGCAGGATTCGGCTACCGCTCCGAGGCGAGTCGGTAGCCGAATCCGCGTACCGTCTCAAAACGTTCCGAGCCGAGCTTGTTGCGCAGGTAGCGGACATACACATCCACCACGTTGGATCCGGGGTCGAAATCATAGCCCCAGACCCGGGAAAGCAATTGCTCGCGGCTCAGCACCTGGCCCGGGTTGCGCAAGAAGGCCTCGGCCAAGGCGAATTCACGCGCGGAAAGGTCGACTTCGCGCTCATTGACCGTCACCCGGCGGCGCAGCAGGTCCATGATCAGGTCCTCGTGGGCCAGCGAGGAAACTTCGGGTGCGTTGTCCTCGGCGCGCAGGCGCAAGCGCACCCGCGCCAGCAACTCATCGAAGTGGAATGGCTTGGCCATGTAGTCATCGGCGCCGTTCTGCAGGCCGGCTACAGTGTCTTCCACGCTGCCCCGTGCGGTCAAGATGATCACCGGGGTATCGATCTGCGCGGCGCGCAGACGCCGCAATACCGAGAAGCCGTCCTCATCTGGCAGGCCAAGGTCGAGGATGATCAGCTCATGATCACCCTCGATGGCCTGGGTGAAGCCATCATGTCCGGTTTCTGCGATGGATGAGGTCAGTCCCGCAGCACGCAGCCCCTTGGCTACGAACGAACTGATTCGCGGTTCGTCTTCAATGATCAGTATCTGGCTCATGCTTCCTTGCTTCCAGTCGTCAATGGCATGTCAATGTAGAACGTGGAACCCTTGCCATGTTCCGAGTTCACCCACACGCGTCCGCCGTGGGTCTCCGCTATGGCCTGCACGATGTTCAGCCCCAGACCGGACCCGGAAGAACGAACAGAGTTCTGGCCCCGTCCAAAGCGCTCGAAAATACGTTCAAGATCTTCAGCCTGTATGCCCACGCCCGCATCGGATACCCACCAGCGCAAAGTGGTGTTGCCATGCCCATCCCGGACGATCTCGTTGCCCAAGCCGATGCGGCTATCCGCAGCAGAGAACTTCACCGCGTTGGCACAGAGCTGAAGCATGGCCTGGGTGGTCCGGATCGGGTCGAGAGCCACGGTGGCCTCCGTGCGGTAGTCCACGCGCCACTGGCGCGGACCGAGGCCGCGGGCCTTGTCGAGGATGTCGTCAAGCAGCTTGCCGACTTCTGCCGGCTCCACCTGGAGGAAATCCGTGCGGTTGGACTTTGCCAGGGTGACCAGGTCATTGATCAGCAAGGACATGCGCCCGAGCTCATCCATGGCGATATCGCGGCTCTGGGCAACGTCGTCGGGATCGTTGGGATCCATCAGTTCCAGATGCCCGTTGATGATAGTCACCGGCGTGCGCAGTTCGTGCCCGACATCATCAAGCAGCTGGCGTTGGGAGCTGAGCGCGCCTTCAAGGCGATCCAGCATTTCGTTGACTGTGACCGTCAGTTCGGCGAATTCGTCATTTCCGGAAACTTCAATGCGCTGGGATACGTCGGTCTCCGAGATCTGCTGTGCGGTAGTTTGCAGGCGGCGAATCGGGTCGAGCATTCGTCCAACCACAAGCCAGGCGGCCAGTGCGGCCACGAGCATGACCGAGGCGCCGACGGCACCATAGATCATGAAGTTGCGGTCGTTGGCGATGGCCTCGGCAGAGTAGTCATAGGCCAGCACGAAGGCGCCATGCTCGTGGTCTGCAGGGAGGCTAACCGGAACAACGACGGCGCGGTAGGTCGTGATGTCCGTGTCGACAGTTCCCAAGCGGATATGGTTGGCGTCCTGGACGCTTCTGGCCCATTCGAGGAATTCCGGATCATCTTCCAGTCGGGTGTTGACGATATCCGGTGCGGTCCAACGCACCTCGTCACCAACCAGGGAGAGCATGCCCTGCTTCGGGGAGGGCAGGGTGCGTTGCATTGCGATATACAGCAAGTCTTCGGCGTGCTTGAAGCGTTCCATGGTTCGCGGATCGACACCAGTATCGGTGAGAACTTCGAATTCCTTGACGGTGCGGGTCAATGACTCGTCGAGGCGTTCATTGAGTTCGTGGCGTTGAACCGCAAAGCTCGCGGTACCCGCTGCCAGCAGGGCGAGGCCTACCAGGAGCATCATGCCGGTCAGGACCCGTGCTCGGATGGACCACCGGCGTTCTGGCGCTCTAGTCATCGTCGTCGTCGTCATCGTCATCGTCGTAGTCGTCGTAGTCGTCATCGTCGTCATCATCGTCGTACTGGGTGCCCGAAGGAGGCAGCGGGACGACGGTCTTCTTTGGCGGTGCTGGTGCTGGTGCTGGAGGTTTCGGCTTGGGCTTCGGTGTCGGGGTAGCGCTAGGCTTAGGCTTTTCCGAGGTTTTCGGCTTGGCGGAGGTGCTCGGGCTGGAGGACGGCTTTTGGGATTCAGTCGCCGGGGCAGAAGGCGAAGAGGAGGGGCTGTTGGGGGTGCCGCTCGTCGGAGACGGAGTTGCTTCTTCGAAGATGAACCCTTCCCCGAGGTCCTGGTCCGCCGGACCTTCCAAGGCTTGGCTGATTCCGAAAGCGCCAAGAAACACGACTGCGATTACAGCGATTGTCGCAAAGACGCGGCGCAAAGCTTCCTTTCCCATGTTTTTCATTGTGGCTGAAATAAATGAGATATAGATGAGAGACGCCGTTAGATGACGAAAAGCCTGTCTCGGCTAAGCCAGGTGCTCGAAGATAATTACCGTCTGGGTGGATGAGAACGCGCGGTTGGAACCCAAGTGCGCGGCCACGAATGCCCGTAGGTCTTCGATGCTTCGGGTAGCCACCCGTACCAGCAAATCCGGCGAGCCGCCAAGAACGAAGACTTCCTTGACCTCGGCGAGCTCTTTGAGCTGATGCGCCGAGGAGAGCAAGCGGTCTCGGGCTGTGGACGAGACCACAATAGAGATCATGGCGTTGACGGCCACGCCAAGTAGTTGCTCATTGATCGCAGCATGGTAGCCGGTGATCACCCCCGCCTTGGCGAGGGCTTTCACCCGGCCCAAGCATGTGGACGGCGCCAGGCCGACTTTTGCAGCCAGGACGTTATTGGCAATTCGAGCATCCTTGCTCAGCTCGGTGAGAATGGACAAATCCGCTTCGTCTACACGAACAGGATTCGGCTTGGCATCGCCTTGAACTGTCCATAATGAACCTGCCACGGTTGATCAACTCAATTCTTTGGGAAAGTTCAGATTTAGTCGCACTATATCGAATCTGATTCTACGATGGAAACACCATGGAGAACGGAAGTTCTCCCGCTTTGATCTTGGCTGAACAGGAGATCCAATGACCACGGAACTGACCCGAGAGACCCTTGCCCAGTTGGACGCGGCAGACCCGCTGGTGGCCTTTGGCGACCGCTTCAACCTCCCGGAAGGCGTCATCTACCTCGATGGCAACTCATTGGGCGCGTTGCCAAAGGGTGCGGCCGAACGTGCCGCCAAGGTGGTGACCGAAGAATGGGGCCAGGGCCTGATCCGTTCCTGGAACACCGCCGGCTGGTTCGAGATGCCGCTGAAGCTCGGCGACAAGCTGGGGCGGCTGCTGGGCGCGAACCCCAGCGAAACCGCGATCACTGATACCACCACACTGAATCTGTTCAAGGCCTTGGCATCGGCACTGCGCACGCAGAAGGCTGATGCCCCGCAGCGCCGGGTGATTCTCACCGAACGCGACAACTTCCCAACAGATATCTATATCGCCGAGGGATTGGCTGATCTGGTCAACTCGCTCTCGCAGGAAACAGGTGTGGCCTATGAAGTGAAGCTCATCGATGGCGAGGTGTCGCTGCGCGCTGCACTGGACGAGACTGTCGCCGTGGTTGCCCTGTCGCACGTGAACTACCGCACCGGTTCCATGTGGGACATGGACGAGACCACCGCAGCAATCCACGGCTCCGGAGCCCTGGTGGTCTGGGACTTGGCCCATGCCGCGGGTGCAGTGCCGATTGACCTGAATGCAGCAGATGCCGACTACGCCGTGGGCTGCACCTACAAGTACCTCAACGGCGGCCCGGGCTCTCCGGCTTTCATCTGGGTCAATGCCCGCCACCATGAACGTTTCTGGCAGCCGCTGTCCGGCTGGTGGTCGCACAAGTCGCCCTTCGAGATGGCTGATAGCTACACTCCAGCAAATGACATTCGCCGCTTCATGTGCGGCACCCAGCCGGTCACTTCGCTGGCCATGATCGAGGTTGGCCTGGACATCGCGCTGGAAGCGGACATGGACAAGGTGCGTGCCAACTCGCAGGAACTGGTGGACCTGTTCATCGAGCTGGTTGAGACCCGCTGTGCCGGCTACCGCCTGGAACTTGTGACTCCACGCGAACATGCTGCTCGCGGAAGCCACGTCAGCTTCCGCCATGAGCATGGGTACGAAATCATCGCTGCGCTCATTGACCAGGGTGTCATCGGGGACTACCGCGAACCTGAAGTCCTGCGCTTCGGCATCACCCCGCTGTACCTGACGCGCACCGATATCTGGGATGCCGTGGAGAAACTGCGTGAAATTCTGCACACCAATGCCTGGCAGCGCGAAGAGTACGCCGTGCGTAATGCCGTGACATAACGCAAATTCCGCCGCTTTCAGGCCTTGGTGCCCCGAAGCCAGCGAATCTGCGCGAGAGTAACCTTAAGAGCAGCACGGCATTTTCGATGCCGTGCTGTTCGCATAGGTCTAAAGGGAGCATCGTTGGGCAAGCAGCCGGTACGCGCCACTGAAGTCGGTTCGGGTTTGAAGAAGTCGCTGACTCCTGGGCAGATGTCCATGATCGCGCTGGGCAGTGCCATCGGCACCGGCCTTTTCGCGGGCAGCAAGCTCGCCATCGCCATGGCCGGTCCCTCGGTGATCATCAGCTACCTCATTGGCGGCGTAGTCGCCTTGCTGGTCATGGGCGCATTGGCGGAAATGACCGTTAAGCAGCCGGTGGCCGGTTCCTTCGGGGTCTACGCCGAACGCTACCTGGGACGTTTCGCTGGATACCTGACCAAGTACCTGTACTGGTCTGCGCTGATCTTCGCTGTGGGCACCGAAGTCAGTGCGGTAGGCGAGTACATGCAGTACTGGTTCCCCGAGATTCCAGGGCTGGTTTGGGTCCTTGTCTTCTCGGCCGCGCTTCTGGGCGTGAACTTCTCCAGCGTGAAGATCTTCGGAACCACCGAATACTGGTTCTCCGCGATCAAGGTCTTCGCGGTGGTCGCGTTCATCATCATTGCCCTCTGGCTGGTCTTCCACGACCCCAGCGACCAGTTCGGGTTCCATAACTACTCGGCTGAAGGCGGTTTCTTCTCCAATGGCCTGTTCGGCATGTGGACCGCTGTCATCGTGGCGATCTTCTCCTACATGGGCATCGAGGCGATCTCCATTGCCGCCGCCGAAGCAAAGAACCCCAAGATCGCCGTGCGCAAGGCCTTCAAGGTCTCCTTCCTGCGCTTGCTGCTCTTCTACGTGTTCACCATGGCCCTGATCCTCGCGGTGGCGCCCACCAGCGAACTGCTGGCCGGCGGATCGCCATTTGTCACTGTGATGTCCCAGATGGGTATCCCCTTCGCCGACTCGGTACTGAACTTCGTGCTCATCATTGCCGCGCTCTCGGCCATGAACGCCCAGCTCTATGCGGCAACCCGCATGCTGCATTCGCTGGCCGATTCCGGGCACGCACCGCGCCTGGCACACCGGACCAACAGCGCGGGCGCTCCTATCCACGCGGTGTGGATGTCTGCCGGAGGCATCGCCGTGGCAGCACTGGTCTACGCGATTGTTCCTGAGGGAGGCTTCGGCATCATGATGTCGCTGGCTACCTTCGGCGCCCTGGCGACGTGGTTCATGATCCTGGTGACCCACGTGTCCTTCCGCCGCCAGGTGCGCCTGGACCGGGCCGTCCTGGAGTACAAGTTGCCAGGATACCCGGCCGCGTCGATTCTCGGCTCGGTACTGCTTGGCGGCCTGCTGGTGACCTCGTTCTTCGTGCCGGAATTCAAGTACACCCTGATCTTCGGTGTTCCCTTCGTCATCGTGATGTCGGTGCTCTACAGGCTGGTTTTTGCCGGCAAGAAACAGCCGGCGGCGAAGTAGCAGGGCAATCATCCGCGGTGCTGGTTCGCTGGAGATCTGCGGCGCGGGCACTAAGATCTTAAGGGGCCTGCCAGTTGGCAGGCACCGCAACTTTCGAGGAGCAATGGTGGCCAAGCTGTATTTCCGCTACGGAGCGATGAACTCGGGCAAATCCACGAGCTTGCTGCAGGCTGCCTTCAACTACGAGGAACGCGGCCAGCGTATCCTGCTGGCCAAGCCGGGGGTTGACACCAAGGGCGAGAAAACGATCGTTTCCCGCCTGGGAATCGAACGCGAAGTCGACTTCAGCGTGGGGCCGGAAGAGAACCTCCGCGAGAAGTTCGCGGCCCATTGCCTCGGCGATGACCCTGATGCCTTGCTGCCGCATGTGGATGCGCCGCCGGTAGCCTGCCTGCTGGTCGACGAAGTGCAATTCCTCTCCCGCACCCAGGTCGATGATCTTCTGCGCATTGCCGTGCTCGATGATGTCCCGGTGCTCGCCTACGGTATCCGTACCGACTTCCGCACCCGTGCCTTCCCGGGGTCGGCACGCTTGATGGAACTGGCGCACTCCCTTGAAGAGCTGAAGACCATCTGCCGTTGCGGGCGCAAGGCCATGTTCAATACCCGCCGGTCAGGTGACCACATTGTTTTTGATGGAGACCAGGTCGCTATCGACGGTGAAGAGGTCTGGTACGAGTCGCTGTGCGCTGCCTGCTATCTGGAAGCATCCGGCGGCAAGCTGAGCTAGCTCGGTGGGCTAGCCGGTAGCACTTAGGGCCGGCAGCTTCGCGCCGGCCGAAAGCCGCCGGCGGCCGGTTCACCCAGTGGCGGCCAGCCGGGTAATGCTGGCCCCGGCCCATTCAGCGTTTTCGCTGCGATGACCCATTCAAGGATGAACCTCCAGAATGAAGATTCATCCTGCTGGCTTTGCCTCCGGTGCATCGGGATCTCCCGAAGGCGCGGTGCTGAAGTCCACGGATGCGAATATTCATCGGCACCGGTTCGTGCCGGACAGCTAGAGGGCGCAAAACCCATGGCGGAAAGAACCGCCTGCTTGCGGCCGCAAGCAGATACCAGGGAGTCCAGGAGGGAATCGTGAAGAAGGAATTGACGCATGCTTCGATGCATGATGCGATCGAGCAAGGGCGTACTGCCGAGGCTGTCGCCATGGCAGTGCTCCACGACCCTGACATGCTGGTCGAAGAGCTCGGCTACCACCGGATCACGCAGGACGCCCAACCATACTGGGACTTCGCGCAGGAATGGATCGCCGCCGCCCGGGTGCTCGACAAGCCCGTGATCGCTCGTTGGGTGGCTGACATTGCCCTGGCCGAGTTCGCGTATCTGGAAATCCAGTGCGAAGCAGCCCAGCTGCTTGTCGACTCGGTGCAGGAAGCGAAGAACTACCTGGCTAGTTTGATTGAGGACGTCTCGGTCCTGAGCGATAACCCGGAAGCTGCCTTGACCAAGAAGGAAGTTCGAGAATTGACCGCTAGCGCGCGGGAGCTGGCAGAACTGAGAATTCCCGGCGCGAGGCGTTAGCCGATGAGGCCGGCAACGGCCCGCTGCAAGCCCCAGTCGAAGCCATCAGCCAGTGGTGCGTCGACATCGAGCTGCACGAGGTTCTGGCGGTAGGCAACCGAGCCGAGCACGTGGTTCAGCAAAAGCTGCTGGCCATGGCGGGCATTTTCGGCAGGCAGCCCCGCTGCTTCCAGCAGGGTGCGAAGCTGCAGCACCGGCTGGAGCTCGGTGGCCTGCATCGCGGTGGCGACTTCGATGACCTCGGGGCTGTCCTGAATCGGCAGCAATGCGAGGTAGAGCTTGCGTGCTAGCTGCAGGATCGCCTCGGATGGGGAGTTGTAGTCCCCGGCAGCCACCGACAGCGCAGGGGTGTTCAGCAGCTGGGCCGCAACCTGCGCCAGCAGCTCCTGCTTGTTCTTCACATGCCAGTAGAGCGCACCGACCTGGACATCGAGTTCCTTGGCCAATCGGCGCATCGACAAATCAGCCAACCCGAACTGTTGCAGGATGCCGACCGCGGTGTCCACGACCGTTAACTGAGTCAATGCCATGGTGACAAGTCTAGTCGCAACGCCTGCGTGCGCTTAGGCTCCAAACACCGTGCGGTCCAGGAAGTCGTTGCGGAACTTGCCGGACGGATCCAGGCGCTGCGCCAAAGCAATGAAGTCGTTGAACTTCGGATACAGCCCGGCCAGCTGCGCGCAGGTGGCTGCGAAGAGCTTGCCCCAATGCGGGCGTGCCGCAAAAGGCGCCAGTGCTTCCTCGATCCGTGGAAGGAGCGCCTCGACAGCCTCCTGCTGGGGCTTCCAGGTGAAGTGCAGGGCGATGCCGTCGCGGCCGTAGTTTCCACTGAGCCACAGTTCATCGGCGGCAATGGTGCGCACTTCCGAGACCAGCAGCAGAGGAGTGATGGCGGCCGAAAGCCTGCGGATAGCCTGGATCGCTTCTACCGCGTGCTCGCGCGGGACCAGGTATTCGGTCTGCAATTCATCGCCGGCACTGGGGGTGAAGTCCATGCGGAAATGCGCCAAGCGATCCGACCATGCGCCGGACTGGCCCAACTGGATGCTGCAGATCCCGCCATCGGCACCGGGCAGCGGGTGCAGTGCAGCGGTCGCCGGGAACCCGCCGAACCGGCCCTGGTCAATATGCTCTACCAGCGCATCGCCGACGCGGCGCTTGAGCCAGGCCTGGCCTACCTGCTCGCCGCTCCAGTCGGTGAACAGGCTGACGCTGTAGGCCGAAGCCTGGATGGTGTCAAAGCCGTCGAGCACCTTGTCCCAGGACAGGTCCTGGTACACGGTCTGCTGCACCTCGAAGCTCGGCACGATATCCAAGGTGAGGTGAGTCAGCACGCCCAGCGCGCCCAGGCCGACCACGATGCCATTGAAATCCTCGTCGCCGCGCTGCACGCTCAGCTGCGAGCCATCGGCCAGCACCAGTTCAACTGTGCGCACGGCGGTGGCGAGGTTGCCATGGGTTTCGCCCGAACCGTGGGTTCCGGTGGATACTGCGCCGGCCACCGAGATATGCGGCAGGGAGGCGAGATTGTGCAGGGCGTAGCCGGCGCGTTGCAGTGCATCGGCCAGGGCTCCGTAGGTGGTGCCGGCGCTGACGCGCACGGCCATGGCCAGCTCATCAATCTCGATGGCTTCTGGCATCTTGGCCAGGGTGATCATGGTTTCGCCGGTATCGGCGATGTCATTGAAGGAGTGGCGGGAGCCCAGGACCTTCACGGCCTTGGCTGCGCGAACAAGCTCCTGCAGCTGCTCGAGGCTGGCGGGATGCAGCAGTTGCGTGGCCCGGTATTCAAGATTTCCCGCCCAGTTCAGTTCCTTGTTGCGCAGTTCCACGGCTAATCCCTACTTATCCAGCCACTGGCTCTTGACCAGTGCGCGGTAGCGTTCTAGTACCTGCGGAGTCGATTCCGCCGCCGGGACCTGCGTGGTGTCCCGGGTCCAGTCCGGGAAGGCTCCGGCCAGCACGCCGGCAGCCTGGCGGGCCGCGCCATCGGCGACGTATTCGCCCGGGGCCGGGACCGTAATCGGCAGGCCCAGTACCTGGGCGGCGATCTGCTGGAGGGCGCGGGACTGCGCTCCGCCGCCAACCAAGATGATGCGCTGGGCTTCGACGCCCTGGGCTTCGAGTGCGCGCAGGCCGTCGGCCAGCGAGCAGATGACCGCTTCCACGGCGCTGCGGGCCAGGTTGGCCGCGGTGTAGTTGGCGCGGGTGATGCCGTGCAGCGAACCGGTGGCCTCTGGCAGGTTCGGGGTGCGCTCGCCGTCGAAGTACGGAAGCAAGGTCAGCCCATCCGAGCCGGGGTTGGCCGACAGTGCCAAGTCGTTGAATTCTTCGAGGTCCACCTGCAGCAAGCTTGCGGTGGCATCGAAGATGCGGGTGGCGTTCAGGGTGCACACCAGCGGGAGGTAGTTGCCGGTGGCATCTGCGAAGCCGGCCACCAGGCCGGAGGCATCGGCCGATGGGGTATCGGCGACCGCGAAGACGGTGCCGGAGGTGCCCAGGGACATCACGACGTCGCCCACCTTGGCGCCCACGCCCAATCCGGCGGCGGCGTTATCGCCGGCGCCCGGACCGATGCTGGCCCCTGCCGGGGTGGTGCCGATGGAATCCAACGGGCCGGCCACGGCAGGCAGGATCGGGACGTGGCCCAGATGCTGTTCGAGCGCTTCGAGGTCGTAGGCGTTTTCGGTGGCGCGGTAGTAGCCGGTGCCCGAGGCATCGGAGCGGTCGGTGGCCAGCGCGGCCAGGCCTTCGGCGCCGGAACCCGGACCGTAGCCCGCCAAGCGCCAGGACAGCCAGTCATGCGGCAGGCAGATGGCGGCGACCTTGGCCGCGTTTTCCGGTTCGTTGTCCTTCAGCCAGCGCAGCTTGGCCAGCGTGATGGAGGAGACCGGGAGGGTGCCGGTGCGCTGCGCCCAGTAGGCGGCACCGGCTTCGGCGTTGCCGTTGCCGGCTTCGGCGATGATGTCGGTGGCCGCCGTGGCGCTGCGGGTGTCATTCCACAGCAGCGCCGGGCGGATCACGGCGCCGGATTCATCGAGTACCACCATGCCATGCTGCTGCCCGCCCACCGAGATCGCAGCCACGTCGTCCAGGCCGCCGGCCTGGGCAATGGCTTCCCGCAGTGCGGAGAACCAGAACTGAGGATCCACTTCGGTGCCCTCGGGATGCGAGGCGCGTCCGGAGCGGACCAGGGCGCCGGTTGCGGCGTCGCGGATGACCACCTTGCATGATTGGGTGGACGAGTCGATGCCGGCAACGAGCGTCATTGTTCGGGCTGCTTTCTGCGGTGGGTGGGTGCGTAGCGGTTTAGCGGGCGTTGAGCAGGTGCTCGATGGCCAGCTGGTTCAGGCGGATGAACGCGAAGTTGCGCTGCGCCGCGGCGTTGGCGTCGAAGTCGGCGAAGCTGGCGGCATCGTTCATCAGCTGCGCTGCGGTTTCGCCCTCGTCCAGGGTGCTTTCGCCCAGTTCGAAGACGCCCGAGAGCTTCATGGCTTCCTGGACCTCTGGGTCTGCGCGGAAGGCCTGTGCGCGTTCCTTGAGCATCAGGTACATGGACATGTTGGCCTTGGCCGAGTCCCAAACGCCGTCGTAGCCGTCGGTGCGCGAAGGCTTGTAGTCGAAGTGGCGTGGGCCGTCGTACTTCGGGCCGCCGGTTGGGAAGCCGTTTTCCAGCAGGTCAACGGTGAAGAATGCGCTGGTCAGGTCGCCGTGGCCGAAGACCAGGTCTTGGTCGTACTTGATGCCGCGCTGGCCGTTGAGGTCGATGTGGAACAGCTTGCCTGCCCACAGTGCCTGGGCGATGCCGTGGGTGAAGTTCAGGCCAGCCATCTGCTCGTGGCCGGTTTCAGGGTTCAGGCCAACGATGTCGCCGTGTTCCAGCTGCTCGATGAAGGCCAGGCCGTGGCCCACGGTGGGCAGGAAGATGTCGCCGCGTGGTTCGTTCGGCTTTGGCTCCAGCGCGATGCGCAGGTTGTAGCCCTTGTCCTTGATGTAGCCGGCTGCGGTGTCCACGCCTTCGCGCATGCGGTTCAGCGCTGCTGCCAGATCCTTGGAGCCGTCGTACTCGGCGCCTTCGCGGCCGCCCCACATGACGAAGGTTTCGGCACCCATCTGCGCAGCCAGATCGATGTTGTGCAACACCTTGGACAGTGCGAAGCGGCGGATCGAACGGTCATTGGAGGTGAAGCCGCCGTCCTTGAACACCGGGTGGCTGAACAGGTTGGTGGTCACCATTGGGACTTTCAGGCCGGTTTCTTCCAGGGCTGCGCGGAAGTCCGAAAGGATCTGCTCGCGCTGGGACGCGGTGGCGTCAAAAGGAATCAGGTCATTGTCGTGGAAGGTGATGCCGTAGGCGCCCAGCTCAGCGAGCTTGTGGACAGCTTCCACTGGATCCAGGTTCTTGCGGGTTGCGACGCCGAATGGATCGGCACCGGTCCATCCCACGGTCCACAGGCCGAAAGTGAAGCGGTCGGCGGCGGTTGGCTGAAGAGTCATGAGATGCATCCTTGGATCGGGGTGGTATGGCTTCCGCCATTTAGTTTATGTCCTGAACTATATGGGTGGCAATACGCTAGAGTCAATAGCGAGCAGTGAACGATTCGTCCCAAAGAATTCTCAAGGAGAAGGCATGCGCCAACCAGCGTCTAGCGCCCGTGCCGCAAGCTCTTCGGCCCCGGGTAACGTCGGAGACGTGCGCAAAGCCAACCTGGCCAGGGTCCTGGCGGTGATCGCATCCGCAGGGGAAGACCAGCGGTTATCACGCGCCGATATCGCCCAACTCAGCCAGCTCACCAAGGCCTCGGTCTCCAGCCTGGTCGCTGATTTGCTGGCGGCCGGACTAGTTATCGAAATTGGCGTGCACCGCGACGGGGAACGCGGGCGGCCCTCGGTGGGGCTCATCCTGAACCCCGCACGCTGTGTCATGGGCATGGAAATCAACGTTGACTACATAGCCGCCGGACTGGTGGACCTCAGCGGCAAACTGCTGGCACACGAAATCCTGCCCCGTGCCAACCACAGCTCAACAGCCGGCGAAGTGCTCGCTGCGCTGGGAGAGCTGAGCCAAAGGCTCCAAGCTGCCGCCCGGGCCCAAGGGCTAATGATTCTCGGCGGCGGGTTGGCTGTTCCTGGTTTGGTCAACGAGGAGCGGTACACCGTCCTGCAGGCCCCTAACCTCGGCTGGGAGCGGCAAGACCTGGATGTCGCAGCATTGCTGCCCGACGCCAAAATCCGCTTCAGGCTCTTTAACGAAGCCAACGCCTCAGCGCTGGCCCAGCAGCAGTTGATGGACGTCCAAGAACGCGACTTCCTGTTTGTCTCCGGGGAAGTGGGCATCGGTGGCGGATTGATAATCGACGCTGAACTTTTTGCCGGTCCCCAGGGGCATGCCGGCGAACTCGGGCATGTGGTGATTGCCCCCGAGGGCAGGGCCTGCAGCTGCGGTGGTCGTGGTTGCTTGGAAACCATTGCCGGGCAGGAAGCGATCCTGGCTGCCGCTGATCTAGGGGCGGTGGTCGATAGCGTTTCGCGCCAACAGCGGATCCACCAGCTATTCCAAGCGCTGGAAACCGGAACCGAACCCGCGGTGAGCGCGGTAGCCGAGGCCGGAAAATCCTTGGGAATTGCGGTGGCCTCGGCCATGCGCCTGTATGACGTTTCCACGGTAGTCTTTGGCGGGCACTTTGCCGCCCTGGAACAGTGGCTGCGCCCTGCCATGGAAGCCAGCCTCCAGGTGCACGCGCCGAGCATCGCCGGCCAGGCTCGACTGCTGTGCTCGCCGCTGGGCCAAACGGGTGCGCTGGTCGGTGCCGCGCGCAGCGTGACGGGGGACCTGCTGGAGGCACCACATCAGCTGGTGGGTTAAGAGACGCCTACCGGCTGCTGCAGTTCGGTCACCCAATCACCTTGGTCTTCGGAGATGGCACGCACGTAGACTTCGCGGCACGGACCGGTCGGAACCAAACCGCGGGCTAGGACTTCTTCGTGCACGGCCTGCCAGCTTTCATGGATGGTGTCCATGGAGCCGAGGTGCACTCCGCAGATGGCTTCGGGCACCGCGGGGAGCTCGATGATTTCGACATCGGCGAGGTTGGGAGCGTTAGTGGCGTATCCGGCAATGACCTCTACTCCATCCTCAGTTCCGTTGTATTGCGCAATGGGCGTGGCAAGGCTTTGGCCCTGAATGGACTGCGCGATTCTGTCGAAGAGCGGGCCGATGCGACCAGCGATTTCAGGTTGCTCGGAGACCGTGAAGCGGCCTGCGGCCAAGCGCACTGCGGGCAGTGGCTTGTGGATGATTTCAATGCGTGACATGAGATTCTCCTTTGAGATCAAGCGCAGGCGCCGTTGCACATCCTGCAGCCGCTGCGTGGCCAGCCGGTGCTCGGCCTCGACCTGCGTGGCACGATTGTGCAAGTGCTCAGCAATCTTTTCCGCGGTGGCTCCCTGATCCAGGATCAGGGAAACCTCGTCCAAGCCGAAACCCAGCTCGCGCAAGGCCACGATCTGATGCAAGCGCTGGAGCTGGGAAGGGTCGTAGGAACGGTAGCCGCTGTACGGGTCTACATGGGCGGGCTTGAGCAGCCCGGCGGTATCCCAGTGCCGCAGCATGCGGTGGGTAACCTGGCCGATCTGCGCAAACGCCCCGATGGATAGCATGATTCAGTTCTCCGCCCTCACACTGTGTCAGGGTCAAGCCCTTGGCTGGTTTTGGAATAATTGTTGCATCGTGAGGGTTCTCCCGGGCGGTTTTGGCGGCCGGCAAAGTTCAGGAATCTCCGAGCCGCTGCGCATGAATCATTGGATGAGGTAGCAGTTGGCTATAGTCTTCGAGGGTGAAGACCCGTCAAAGCACCTTGCGCTGCCTGAACCTGGCTCGGATACTGTGGGCGCTGGCCACCCTGGGCGCTATCGTGGCGACCTACGCCGACACTGCCTCACGGGGCCCGGTGCAACCGCTGAATTTCTTTGGCTACTTCACCATCCAGTCGAATCTGGTGGTGGTTCTTGCCGGGCTTACCGCAGGGCTGATGGGCCTAGCCAAGGGTGCTTCGATGCCCCGCTGGGTTGTGGGCCTGCGTGCCTTGGCGAGCCTGTGCATGGTCGTGGTCGGGCTGATCTACATCACCTTGCTGGCACCCTTGGGGGCCGCGGGCGGGGTGCCTCTTCCTTGGGCGAATTGGGTAATGCATATTCTCGGCCCTCTGCTGGTTCTGGCCGATTGGCTCTTGGCCAGGGACCGTACTTCCCTGTCCTACCGGGCGGTGCCGCTATTGCTGATTTACCCGTTGCTCTGGACCGGGGTAGTGCTGATTCGCGGAGCGTCCGATGGATGGGTTCCTTACCCGTTCCTCGACCCGGATCAGGGATACCCCGTCATTGCCCTGTACGTTGTTTCCATTGCCGTGCTCTTCGCGGGAATAGCTTTTCTGGTTGTTGCTTATGGCCTGCGTGGGCGACATCGTGACGTGCAACTCGAGATTCGCTAATCGTTTCGGTAAACTTTGGTCGTAAGAGCCCCTAACTCTTGCAACGGACCTTCGGGTTTCAGTGAGCAGGACAGGGGCATATTTTTTGTCCGGCACCGTGCCGGGACGGCGCTAAGCACGCCGCAACCGCTGCTTTAAGCAAGGGGGAGGATCCCATGCCAGCAATCGTGATCGTCGGAGCCCAATGGGGCGATGAAGGCAAAGGAAAGGCTACCGACCTGCTCGGTGGCAAGGTCGACTATGTAGTGAAGCCGAACGGCGGCAACAACGCCGGGCACACCGTGGTCGTAGGCGGCGAGAAGTACGAGCTCAAGCTCCTTCCCGCCGGCATCCTTTCCCCGAATGCCACTCCGATTATCGGCAATGGCTGCGTGGTGAACCTTGAGGCCCTCTTCGAAGAGATCGATGGCCTGGAGTCCCGCGGCGCCGACACTTCCAAGCTGCGCGTTTCGGCCAACGCCCACCTGGTGGCCCCGTACCACCAGACCATGGACAAGGTCACCGAACGCTTCCTGGGCAAGCGGGCCATCGGCACCACCGGACGCGGCATCGGCCCCGCCTACATGGACAAGGTCGGACGCCTGGGCATCCGCGTGCAGGACGTCTTCGACGAATCGATCCTGCGCCAGAAGGTCGAAGGCGCACTGCGCCAGAAGAACGAACTGCTGGTCAAGATCTACAACCGCCGCAGCGTCGAGGTCGAGGAAATCGTCTCGTACTTCCTGTCCTATGCCGAGCGACTGCGCCCGCTGGTCATCGATTCCACCTACGAGCTGAACAAGGCCCTGGACGAGGACAAGGTCGTGCTGATGGAAGGCGGCCAGGCCACCTTCCTGGACGTGGACCACGGCACCTACCCGTTCGTGACTTCCTCCAACCCGACCGCCGGCGGCGCATCGGTCGGCTCGGGCATCGGCCCGACCCGCATCACCCGCTCGATCGGTATCATCAAGGCCTACACCACCCGCGTGGGCGCCGGTCCATTCCCGACCGAGCTCTTCGACGACATGGGCCTCTACCTGCAGAAGACCGGTGGCGAGTTCGGCGTGAACACCGGCCGCCCGCGTCGCTGCGGTTGGTACGACGCCGTGCTGGCCCGCCACGCCTCGCGCGTGAACGGCTTCACCGACTACTTCGTGACCAAGCTGGATGTGCTCACCAACATCGAGCAGATCCCGGTGTGCGTGGCCTATGACGTTGACGGCGTGCGCCACGACGAAATGCCGATGACGCAGACCGAGTTCCACCACGCGAAGCCGATCTTCGAGTACTTCCCGGGCTGGACCGAGGACATCTCGGGTGCGCAGAGCATGGAAGAGCTTCCAGAGAACGCCAGGAACTACATCCTGGCCCTCGAGAAGATCTCCGGCACCCGGATCTCCGCCATTGGCGTAGGCCCGGACCGCGATCAGACCATCGTGCGCCACGATTTGATCAAGGACTAGTTCCTGGGGTCAAGGAGCCGCCGCAGTTCATCAGCAGATGAAC
>NZ_JBOGEG010000026.1:0-55995 GCF_050701915.1 Glutamicibacter sp.
GGACAGGTCAATGGAATGACACCTTTCGGGTCAGGCTTTTAATGAGTCACATCCAGGGGTGGGACGGCTGGTTCTTATCCTGCCAGCTAGTCCCAGACCAACCACCTCGATACTCACAGGCATTTAAAGCGCCTCGCTCATTCGATGCTGGCAAGCACGCAGAATTCATTGCCTTCAGGATCGGCCATCACGATCCAGCTCTCGTCCTCTTGCTGGCCCACATCGGCGTAGCTGGCCCCCAAAGAGATAAGACGATCAGCTTCTTCTTGCTGGTGGGTGTTGCTAGGACGCAGATCCAGATGGAGGCGATTCTTGACGCTCTTGGTTTCGGGCACTTGCGCGAACGTCAGCTTCAATCCGCCCTCGCCTTGGGATCGAGACCCAATGCTGACCAATCCGGCTTCTTCTTCCAATACTTCATAGTTCAGCGCTTCGCACCAGAACCTCGCTAACAACATCGGGTTCGCGCAGTCGACAGCGATTTCACTCAATACACTTGCCATAGTCTTACCTTGTCGAAAGATTGCTGAACACTTGCCACGGATACTACCCGTCAGGTTCAGGCAATGCCGGTAAGCTCAAAAAAATAATGTCCCGGCCCATCGTTTTCACGATGAACCGGGACATTATGTTCGGCGGAGGATAGGGGATTTGAACCCCTGAGGGCGTTAACCCAACACGCGTTCCAGGCGTGCGCCATAGGCCGCTAGGCGAATCCTCCTCAGTTTGCTCCGTGGAGCAGGATCCAGCATATCTAAATTCTCGCTCAATCACGAATCGGGCGTTCTCCTGCTGCTTCACAGCCCATCCTCGAGGCGCCAAACCCCTGAAATCCGGTAATTTTGCACCTTTTCACCATCCCGATTCTTTCTTCAATGGCTGCCGTTTGAACAGATCAATACTGTAAGCATGAGCAAAAGAGAGGTATTTCACAGCCATGACGACCCTCGCCGACTGCCAATCAGCCCGCCGGGGACAAGGAGCATCCCCGGAATTGATGGCCTTTGGGCAGCGAACCTGGATAAGGACAATCTCTTTACCCAGATCGCCGCTACCGCCACAAGCCTTTATGACCAGTCGCCGGTCACTGCTTCCTCCCACGGCTTGGAAAGGCTGAAGACCATTGCCCGGCTGCACAGCATGCTGGATGCTGCCGAGGCTGCGGTGCTGGCCGATAGCTACGAATATTCGGTCGCCGAGGCGGTCAGCCAGGGAACCCAAGACTCTCTGCTGGATGACCCCGGCGAAACAGAAGAAACAGCTGAATCCCATTCTGCCTACTTCTACGGTGTCAATCGCTCCGATGAGTCGCTGATCCGTTCTTCCTTTGTTGCCGAGGCAGCGGTGGCAATGCGGTCCTCAGACAAGAAAATCCAGGACAAGTTGTTCTTCGCCGAAGGACTGCGCCATCTTTGCGCAGACACTTTGGACGCCCTGAGCGTCGGCGAGATCACGACCAGATCCGCGCAAGAGATCGTCAAGAACTCTCAGGATCTTGCACCCGATGACGTGCAGCTGATGCAGCAAACCTTGCTGCCGATAGCTCGGCAGACCACTGACTCCGCGATAGCCCAACGTGCCCGGAAAATGCGTGAGCGACTGCATCCAAAGCCCATTGAAGAACGCCACAAGAAAGGTGCGGAGGACCGCAAGGTCACCTATTGGCATGAGGCCAATGGAATGAGCGTGATTCAGCTGCACCTGCCGGTAGAAAAAGCGTTGGGCATAATCAACACGGTCAATTGGCATGCCGTACGCAATGCTGACCCAGCCGATAATCGGACCGAACAGCAACGACGGCTGGACATTGTTTGCGACGCGCTGCTCGATGGTTGGCCGGCAACCGAAGGCACCCCGCTAAAAGCTCGTGTAGCTGTCACGATTCCTGCCTTGGAAATGCTGGCCGACCCTAAACGCGCACTGGCTGATCTTGAAGGCTACGGCCCAATCCCAGTGGGGACAGCACTACTGATCGCAAAGGACGCCCCGTCCTTCATCAAGGTGCTCACCGATCCCTGGTCGGGGGCAGCTATAGACGTTGGTCGCGAAAAGTACCGTCCTTCCAAGGCACTGCGTGATCTGCTGCGAAATCGGGATGTCGTCTGCCGCTTCCCCGGCTGCAATCGGCCTGCCGAAGCATCTGAGATTGACCACATCGACGCATGGGCCCAGGGCGGGCATACCACCCGGAGCAATACGCATTTATTGTGCAAGCGGCACCAGATGTTCAAGCACGTGCTGGGATGGCAAGCCACCTACCTTCCGGACGGCTCAGTGAACTGGCGCACCCCCAACGGCATGATCTGTGTTGAGCTTCCCGGCAGTGTCACCAGCGTCCAGAACTTCGATTTCGAAAAAGAGCAGACCCCCATGTTGCCCACCATCCAGCTCAATGACCGCGTTCGTCGCGTGCTTGGCTGGCTAGAGCCGCCTGAAGAAGGGACAGGCTGAGGACGAACGGCATTTTGGTCAAGATCTTTGATCCAAGATTTGCCAGTTGAGAGCAAGCGCACGCCTGCCGATTTTCATCCAAGCGCCAACCTCAGGTAGTATTTTGGGTGACCCCTCGTGTGGTGTCATCCTGTTGAACTCCCCCAGGACCGGAAGGTAGCAAGGGTAGATGGGCTCTGGCAGGTGCATGAGGGGTCTTTTACTTTCTTACGCAAGCCGAATGGAGTCCACGTGGGCGCTGGCCGTTTCGCCCCTAGCCCTTCGGGGCCACTCCACCTTGGCAATTTACGCACGGCAATCCTCGCTTGGCTTTTTGCCCGCTCTACTCAACGCAATTTCCTACTGCGCATTGAAGACTTGGATCGTGTTCGTTCCGGTGCCGAAGCCACCCAGATTGCTGAATTAGCGTCCTTGGGCCTTGATTTCGACGGTGAAATGCTCCGGCAGTCCGACCGCCTTCCGATTTATCTCCAGGCCGTTGAGAGACTCAAAGCCCGCGGTTTGGTCTATGAATGCTTCTGCTCGCGCAAGGACATCGCCGAAGCCGGAAGCGCTCCGCATGCTGCGCCCGGCGCCTACCCGGGAACCTGCCGCGATCTGAGTGCCAGCGAACGCTCGGCTAAAGCGCAGAACCGTCCAGCCGCCTTGCGCCTGCGTTCAGAAGTGAGAGAATTTTCTGTTCATGATGAGCTATTCGGCGATTACGCCGGTGCGGTAGATGATTTTGTTCTGGTACGCAATGATGGCGCTCCGGCCTACAATCTTGCGGTTGTCGTTGACGATGCGTTATCAGGCATCGACCAGGTCGTGCGCGGAGATGATTTGCTCTCTTCTGCGCCGCGGCAGGCCTATTTGGCAACGCTTCTGGGCTACACGGTCCCGGCCTACGCGCACGTACCGCTGGCGCTGAATGCCAAGGGCCAGCGCTTGGCTAAACGCGACGGTGCGGTAACACTCGAAGAGATCACCGAACAAGGCGTGCATTCAGCCAACATTGTGGCGATTTTGCTAGAGTCATTGGGCTTGCCCAGCACAAGTTTGCAGGCAGCCCTGGAAGCTTTCGATCCGGCGAATCTGCCACGTGAACCGTGGACCGTCGAACCATTGAATATTGTCCAACAGCTGATGCCTAATGCATCAGGCAACTGATAGGGAACCGGTGTGAGTACAGCGCTATATCGCAGATATCGTCCCGATACGTTTGGCGACGTCATCGGGCAGGAGCACGTTACTGCGCCCTTGATGACGGCGCTGGAGAAGAACCGCGTCAACCACGCCTACCTATTCTCCGGCCCGCGCGGTTGCGGCAAGACGACTTCTGCTCGCATTTTGGCCCGCTGCTTGAACTGCGAGCAGGGCCCTACGCCCGTTCCTTGCGGCACCTGCCCAAGCTGCGTGGACCTTGCCAATGGCGGCCCGGGTTCGCTCGACGTCATCGAGATTGACGCGGCCAGCCATGGCGGCGTCGATGACGCCCGCGACCTGCGCGAGCGCGCAACCTTCGCACCAACTCGCGACCGCTACAAGATCTTCATCATCGATGAGGCCCACATGGTCACCGCGGCAGGCTTCAATGCCCTGCTGAAGATCGTTGAAGAGCCACCGGCGCACATCAAATTCATCTTCGCGACTACCGAACCGGAAAAGGTCATTGGCACCATCCGTTCGCGCACCCACCACTACCCATTCCGCTTGGTTCCCCCAGAGGCATTGCTGGCGTACCTGCAAGTGCTCTGCGAACGCGAAAGCGTGGCGGTAGCCGAGGGCGTTCTGCCACTGGTGATCCGTGCTGGCGGCGGTTCGGTCCGCGATACCCTCTCGGTGCTGGACCAGCTGATCGCTGGTGCCCGCGACGGCAATCTGGATTACGAGACAGCCATTGCGCTGCTGGGCTACACCCACTCAACGCTGCTCGATGAGGTCACCTTGTCGCTGCACGAATCCGATGGCGCCGGACTGTTCGGTGCGATTGACCGCATCATCCAGACCGGTCTGGATCCCCGGCGCTTCGTTGAAGATGTGCTGGAGCGCTTCCGCGATCTAATCATTGCCAAGGCCATGCCAGAAGGTCTTGAGAAGATCTTGCGCGGCGTGCCAGAAGACCAGCTCGAATCCCTGCGCTTGCAGGCTGGCTTGGTCGGCGCAGGCGAACTATCGCGATGGGCCGATGTCACCAACAAAGCCCTGAGCGAGATGACCGGCGCAACCTCGCCTCGTCTGCACCTGGAATTGCTGGCCGCGCGCTTGATGCTGCCCGGTTCGCAGAACTCCGACAGCGCTTTTGCCGCTCGGCTGGATCGCTTGGAGCGCCACGCGATGACCGGTGGAGCGCTACCTGCGCTTGACGAGGACGACGCTGCGGGTGCTGACGCCTCGATGAACGCCACCCCCAACCCGGGCGCCGCGCGTCAAGGTGCTGCCGCAGTACGCGAAGCCTTGGCCGCCGCGAAGTCCCGTCGTGGCGGTGTTCCGGAACCGGCTGAGGCGCAGGGCGAACCAGTGGCCGAAGAGCAGGCACCACAGGCTCAAGCTCAGCCAATTCATGCCCAGCCGCAGCAGCAGGTTCCCCAGGCTCCAGCGCAGATGCAGCAGCCTACGCAGCACGCAGAACCAGTCCAAGCCCAGCCTACCGAGCAGCCTCATGAGACTCCACGGTCGGTTCCTGCCCCGCAGGAAACGCACCCCAAGCAGTCCATGCCGTCACAGCCGCAGTCACAGCCACAGCCACAGCCGGCTGATGATGATCCAAATGCCCCGCTGGATCCGGGCGCGGCAGCATCGCTGAACACCGGTGAAGCCGCTGACTGGGGCGCGACTTGGGGTCCAAAGGGCGAAAACCGCTCGGTGACCACCGAGGTGCAGCCTGGTCCGAGTGTTCCGGCAGCTCGTCCGGAAGGCGTGGCACCATTCAGCTTGGTTCCTGATCCTTCCAGTGGTGAAGACCTGTCGTTCGGCACCGGTGTCTCCATCGATGACGTGAAGCAGAATCCTGCCATGGCCGAATTCGCACGTCGCGCGGCTGCCAACCGCGCACCACAAGCACCGCAAGCACCGCAAGCACCGCAGTCAGCACAGCCACAACAGGCACCGGAAGCTAGCCAGGCTGGCATGGATACTCAGCGCCAAGCTGCCCATCAGTCGCAGGAACAAGCCCAGCGAGAGCAAGCCGAACGCGAAGCGCAACAGCGTGCCGCGCAAGAACAAGCCCAGCGAGAGCAAGCCGAACGCGAAGCACAACAGCATGCCGCGCAAGAACAAGCCCAGCGAGAGCAAGCCGAACGCGAAGCACAGCAGCGTGCCGCGCAAGAACAAGCCCAGCGAGAGCAAGCCGAACGCGAAGCACAACAGCGTGCCGCGCAAGAACAAGCCCAGCGTTCCCAGGCACCGCAACAGCAGCAACAGGCTCCCCAGCAACCTCAACATGGTGCTCCTAGCGGAATGCCGCAGGGCCAGCAGCCAGCACCACAGGGCGCTGGATCGCCGGTGGCGATGTTCCAACAAGCGTGGCCCATGATCTTGCAGCAGTTGCAGGGCAGCTCGCGCGTCTTGCATTCCATGGTTGCCACTTATGGCTCTGTGGCAGGCTTCGATGGCCGCACCCTCACCTTGGCGTTCAGCAACACTGGCCCAATCGTGAATCTGCGCAACCGGCCGGATCTGATGAATACGCTGACCGGGGTTCTGTCCCAGGTCTCCGGTTCACCGATCGAAGTGGTCCTCACCGAAGGCGGCTCCAACCCCAACGGTGGTGGTTCCCCAAAAGGTGAGCGCCGGCCAATCCCGGCGCCAACCCCAGCACCAACTAAGTTCACCAAGGCTGTAAGTTCTGCTGGGGCGGCTGCGCGCGCTGCGGCACGGGCCCAAGCTGCCGCTCCGGCACCGCAGCAGCGTCCGGCATCCGCTGCGCCGAGCTCGGCACCGGTCGCGCCAGCACCACGCGCCCATGACGGGTACGACAGCTCTTATGATGACGTTCCGCCTCCCGCGGATGAGCCCTACTTCGACGAGCCCCCGTTCCCGGATGACCCGTACTACGTGCCAGCTGGCTCCGTTCCGGCAGCGCAGCAGGTTCAGCCGCAGCAACAGGCTCCGGCACCGGCTGTTGCTCCGCAGCAGGCCCCGGTAGCGCCTGCTCCGGCAGCTAGTGCACCACGCAGTTTCGGTGGACCTCCGGTGGCTCCCAAGCCCCGGATGACTGCCGGCATGACGGCGCGCCAGGCTGAGGGCGGCGCTCCGAACATCGCACGTCCGGTGTCTTCGACCCCGTTGCACCCGGAAAGCACCACCGATTCCTTCGAGAATCTAGCGGTTAGTGAACCTGAGCAGCAGGCTCCACAGGCTTCGGCTCCGGCGCCTCGGGCTGCCCAAGCGCAGCCGCAGGTTCGCTCCCGGGACCAGGAACAGCCGCGTCAGGAACAGGCCGCACCGGCGCAACCGCCAGCAGTCCCGCAGCCTGCCCCTGAAGCCGCTCCGGGGTGGGGCGCTCCACAGGCCCAACCGGAACCGGATCCTGCGGCCTCGGCACCTGCGGTCTCGGGCCGCATGAGCCGATACCAGCAGCTGATGGACCAGGCGAAGAACGCACCAAGCGCACCAGCGCCTGCCCAGGCGGCGCGCGGTTGGGGCGGCCCGGCTTCGGCTCCCGCCCCTGCTCCGGTGCAAGAACCCGAGGAATTTGTCCCGAGCGACGATGACATCGAGGTCGAGGATTCGGCACTGATCGGTGTTCCAGCCGTGGAACGCCTGCTCGGCGGCATGGTCATCGAGCAGCGCGACGTGAACGGGAATGTAGTGGAAATCAAACGAAGCTTGTAGCCGGCGCCACGGCGAACTGTCGGAGTGAGACACTAGGGTGTACCACGGAACAATTTCACGGTATTGAAGCAAGCAAGAAAGTAGGCGCACGTGTACGAAGGTGCTGTACAGGAACTGATCGACGAGCTCGGTCGCTTGCCTGGCATCGGCCCGAAGTCGGCTCAGCGCATTGCTTTCCACATTCTAGACGCCGATGCCGAGGACATGACCCGGCTAGCCGCCTCGATCCAGCTGGTCAAGGAAAAGGTGAAGTTCTGCGAGATCTGCTTCAACATCTCGGAGCAGGAAACCTGCGCCATTTGCCGCGATGAACGCCGCGATGGCTCCAAGATCTGCATCGTGGAAGAATCCAAGGATGTCTTGGCCATTGAACGCACCCGGGCGTTCTCCGGCAAGTACCACGTGCTCGGCGGGTCCATTAATCCGCTGGCAGGCATCGGCCCGGAACAGCTTCACATCCGCGAGCTGGTAACCCGCTTGGCCGATGATTCGATCACCGAGCTGATCCTGGCCACCGACCCGAATCTTGAGGGCGAAGCCACCGCCGTGTACCTGGTGCGCGCGCTAGCTCCTTTGGGCATCCACATCACCCGGCTGGCCTCCGGCCTGCCGGTGGGCGGCGATCTGGAATACGCCGATGAAGTGACCTTGGCCCGCGCCTTCGAGGGGCGTCGAGCTGCCGGTCGCACCGCTCCGGGCCCGGCCCGTGCCAAGGCAGAGAAGCAGGGATCCGAGGAGGAAGCGGCGCACGAAGGTGCTGGACGACCTGCAGAAAAGCCAAAGGCCCAGCTATCCGAACCTCGCCTGCTGCACGTTGCCGGTGCGCCGGTTTCATCCGGCAACGCAGGCGAAGCGCCTTCGCACCCAGTAGTTCCCGAGATGGATAACCGCCGCAGCCAGTAGTTCTAGTTGTCTTGGAACGCTCTGCACTCTTCCGTTTTACCGGCTTGAGCGCGGAGCGTTTTTCCATGCCCGAACAGTGATGTGGGGTGAAACACGCTTAGTTGATAATAGTCAACTATCGCCGTATAGTTGACATCAATCAACCATTCAGGCCCTCTACGCCTGACCCTAAATTTTTGGAGCTTCCATGACCGCAACCGCACCGGTCGCCAAGCCCAAGATGACTCACCGCGAAATCCTCACTGCCCTCACGGGCATTTTGATGGGCATGTTCGTCTCCATCTTGGCCAGCACCGTAGTTTCCAGCTCGCTGCCAGTGATCGTCTCCGATCTCAACGGCAGCCAGACCGCCTACACCTGGGTGGTCACCGCCACCCTGCTGGCGACCACCATCTCCACCCCGATCTGGGGCAAGCTCGCTGACCTGGGCAACCGCAAACTTCTGCTGCAGATCTCGCTTGGCATCTTCGTACTGGCCTCGGCCGCCGCAGGTTTCTCGCAGGACACCAGCTTCCTGATCACCATGCGCGTTATCCAGGGCCTGGCCGGTGGTGGCGTTGGCGCCTTGGCGCAGATCGTCATGGCCGATTTCCTCTCCCCTCGCGAACGCGGCAAGTACATGGGCCTGTTCGGCGCTGTCATGGCCGTTGGCACCGTGGGTGGCCCGTTGATCGGCGGCTTCGTTACTGACACCATTAACTGGCGCTGGAACTTCTTCATCGCCCTGCCTTTCGCCATCGCTGCGGTCATCTTGATCCAGCGCACCTTGCACCTTCCGGCCATTGCCAAGCGCAAGGTCAAGATCGACTACTGGGGCATCGTCCTGCTTTCCTCCGGCGTCTCGCTGCTGCTGATCTGGATGTCGCTGGGCGGCACGCAGTTCGAGTGGGCCTCGACGACCAGCTACCTGATGATTGCCGGAGCGGTAATCCTGCTGGCACTGTTCATTCTGGTCGAAGCCAAGTCCTCTGAGCCACTGCTGAGCCTGGGCCTGTTCAAGAACCGCACCTTCACCTTCGCGGTCATCGCCTCGCTGGCCGTTGGCGTCTCGATGTTCGGCACCTCGGTGTTCCTCAGCCAGTACATGATCATGGCCCGCGGCGCATCAGCCACCATGGCTGGCCTGATGACCTTCCCGCTCATGGGTGGCCTGCTGGTCATCTCCACCATCGGCGGTGCGATGATCTCGCGCACTGGCAAGTGGAAGGCACTGGTAGTCACCGGTTCGGTGCTGATTGTCATCGGGCTGTTCCTGCTGGGAACCATTCACTACGACACCAACTACGCGTTGGTCGCCACCTACATGTTCATCCTCGGCGCCGGCATGGGCCTTGTCATGCAGAACATGGTGCTGGTGGTGCAGAACTCGGTCCACGTCAAGGAACTGGGTGTAGCCTCCTCGGCCGTGAACTTCTTCCGCACCTTGGGCGGCACTGCAGGTACCGCTGGCCTGGGCGCCATACTGGCGACCACCGTGCCGAACATGATCGCCGACCGCCAGTCCGATTTGGCCGCAGCGCTGGCTTCCCTGGGCGACCAGGCCAAGGAGCTGACCGCAGCTTTGGGATCGGGCACCCTGCCTTCGGTGGCCGCGATGCCTGAACCGGTCCGCGTGATCTTCGAATCCATCTACGGCGATGCTGTGCCTTCGCTGTTCACCATTGCCGCTCCGCTGTCGCTGCTCGTCGTCGTGGCTGTCTGCCTGATTCCCAACCAGTCGCTGAAGACCCAAACAGCAAGCGAACGCATGCAGGATCTGGCTGCTGAGGATCAGGACGCTGCCAAGGCAGAAACGCCAGCTGGCAACTAGGAGATCCGGTGCAGGTTTCAAGCAAAGCCGAAGACGCCCCGACTGCGGAACGTCCCGATCTCTACGCGTCAGCCGAACAGGAATTGTTTTCACTGATCGCGCTGACTGCGCGTGCCAAGCGGGAATTGGCCACTCGGCTCGACAGCCGGCTCACCCCGGGATACCTGCCCGTGCTGGGCATGATTCTGCGGAGCCAACGCATCACCCAGTCTGAAATCTGTGAACATTTGCTGGTCGACAAAGCTTCGTTATCGCGCATGATCACCAAGCTGGAACAGCTGGCACTGGTCAAGCGTGAAGTCGACCCGGAAGACCGCAGGGTCTTCCACCTCCTGCCTACCGAGCTTGCGGTAGAAAGGTGGCATGAATGCTTCCAAGGGTGGCGGACAGAGCTCCGCTCGCGCATGACCAACTGGGACAATGAGGATCTGTCGGCACTCATCGATCTTCTGAGCCGATTGAATTTGGAAATCAAGTCCCTCTAGAGCGTTCCAAACCCTGGCCGGTCTTCTCGGAGTCACCGAGAAGACCTGCCAGGGGCATTTAATCGCCTTTGCTTGAACGGGAATTCCACGACTTCGAGACTCTTTCCCATTCAAGCCCATTCCTCGGCGCCAGTCAGCGGCGGCCGCGGCCAACTTGTCGTTGAAGCTTGCTAGGTTTTGGCACATGACCGAATCACTGAGCAGCGCCGAGAAAATCGAAAACCACACTGGGTCAAGCATGGAGGAATGGGCAGGCATCATGGATGCCGCCGGCCTGCGCGGCATGAAGCAGAACGAACGGGTTCAGATGCTGCTTCCGCTGATGCAGGACCAGCAAGAAACTGGCAGGCTCCTCTGGGCCCGGCGCATTGCTTCGGAGTACCGACGGTTCTAAGTCCGCCCTAGACTGTCCTCATGGCAACAAAAAGCAGCAACCTCGCAGCCATCGCCAAGGCCACCGGCATTGAATGGGATCAGTGGTGCGCCAAACTGCGCGCCGGCGGAGCCGATGAACTTACGCACAAGCAAATAGCCGAACTGGCTTTCACCCACATTCCCACAACGGTCGACACTCCGGGCTGGTGGGCTCAATCCGTGGCTGTAGCCTATGAGCAGCATATCGGCCGGCGCCTACCCGGCCAATCCCAAGACGGCACCTTCCAAGGTTCGGTGAGCAGCACCATCGAGGCTGATTTGGATACCGCATTGGAGCGCTGGGTCGCCTGCGTCCAGGGTCGCAAGGAGTTCAACGGCCAGCAGCTTTCCGAACCTGCACGCACCAGCGGCTCAGAGCGATGGCGCTATTGGCGAGCTGACTTCAGCGACGGAACCAAGGCACAGGTAGACATTGGCCTCAAAGGTGGAAAATCCTCGGTTGCCATAAACATTTCTAAGGCTGAAACACCTGAACAGGTGTCTGATTGGAAGAGCTTTTGGCGACAAATTTTGGCTGAATTCAAGGGATAGCCAGTGTTTTTCAACAACTCACGCTGAGGTTCCTAGGCAATATGACCAATGGTTACCTTCACAACTAGGACATGTCGCCCCGTAGCTGTCACAATATTTATCTGGTAGATGTCTCGCGCCAAAGTTCCATCAAAACCCCCGGCGGCGAGGCACAGCTTTCAACAGGTGGAGTGAGTGCCCATGGGCCTAATTGTTCAAAAATTTGGCGGTTCTTCCGTTTCAGATGCCGAAGGCATCAAGCGTGTAGCACGCCGGATTATTGATACTAAATCCAAGGGCCATGACGTCGTTGTCGTTGTTTCCGCAATGGGCGACACCACCGATGACCTGCTGGATCTGGCAGGCCAGCTTACCGATGATGCACCAGCCCGCGAGATGGACATGCTGCTCTCCGCTGGCGAACGCATCTCGATGTCGCTGCTGGCGATGGCGATCAACCAGCTCGGCGAGCAGGCTGCTTCATTCACCGGCTCGCAGGCAGGCTTGATCACCGACTCCACCCACGGCAAAGCCCGCATCATGGAGGTCTCCCCGCAGCGCGTACGCCGTGCCATCGACCGCGGATTCATCGCCATCGTCGCTGGTTTCCAGGGCATGAGCAAGGAATCTAAAAACATCACCACCATGGGCCGTGGCGGCTCGGACACCACCGCCGTCGCACTGGCCGCAGCACTGGGCGCCGATGTCTGCGAAATCTACACCGACGTTGACGGCATTTACACCGCCGACCCGCGCGTGGTCGCCTCGGCCAAGAAGATCGAGAAGATCACCAGTGAAGAAATGCTGGAAATGGCCGCCAGCGGCTCGAAGATCTTGCACCTGCGTTGCGTGGAATACGCCCGCCGTTTCGGCGTGCCGCTGCACGTGCGCTCCTCATTCAGCACCAACGAGGGCACCTGGGTGCTCCCGGATCCCGAAGACAAAATCAAAATTCAAGAGGGAGAACCCTTGGAACAGCCAATCATCTCAGGTGTCGCCCACGACCACTCCGAAGCCAAGGTCACCATCATTGGCGTACCTGATATCCCGGGCAAGGCAGCACAGATTTTCGGTGTTATCGCCGCCGCGCAGGCCAATATCGACATGATTGTGCAGAACATCTCGACCCGCGGCTCGGGTGCCACCGACATCTCCTTCACCCTGCCGATGACCGAAACCAAGCATGTGCTTGAAGCGCTGAACACCGCGAAGCCGGAGATCGGCTTCGAGGAAATCGAGCACAATGACGAGGTTGGCAAGCTCTCGCTGATCGGCGCCGGTATGCGCTCGAATCCAGGCGTCTCCTTCACCTTCTTCGAGGCATTGCACCGCGCGGGCGTGAACGTTGACATGATCTCCACTTCAGAGATCCGCATCTCCGTGGTCACCGATGCCGACAAGCTCAACGATGCAGTACGCGCTATCCACACCGCGTTCGATCTGGACACCGATGTGGAAGCCACCGTTTACGGCGGCACCGGACGCTAAGCGCCGACGAGCCCAATCGAAGAACGCCTGCGAAACAATTGCTGTTTCGCAGGCGTTCTTCGTATGAGCTGCTATTTATTCGGTTCCAGCGTCTTGGTGTAGACGATTTCTCCCAATCCATTGCGCAGCGTGACGGTGAACAGATCCTGCTCATCCAGCTCGACGTGGCCGAAGAACTGGCCCTTGCCATCGCGCGGTGACTGGTTGGTGGTGCCAGCCAGCGAGAAGTCCACGCGCGGTCCGAAAGTGCCATCCATTTGGTTCGGGCCGAAGGAACCGGCATTGACTGGACCGGCCACGAATTCCCAGAACTCATTGAACTCGCTGAATGCGGCACGCTCTGGCGAGTAGTGGTGCGCTGCGCAATAGTGCACATCCGCAGTCAGGAAGACGACGTTCTTGATGCCGCGGTCCTTGATGGCCTTGAGCAGGCGGGCAAGCTCCAGCTCGCGGCCCAGTGGTGCGCCGTGGTCTGCGTTGGAAATTGATTCCTGCGCCTTGCCGTCCGGAACGATGATGCCCAGTGGCAGGTCGTTGAGAATGACCTTCCAGGTTGCCTTGGACTTCGCCAAGGAATCGACCAGCCAATTCAGCTGCTCTTCGCCGAGAATCGAAGTGGCCTTCTCTTCCATTCCTGCGGTGTTCTCGGACTTGTAGCTGCGCATGTCCAATGCGAACAGGTCCAGGGCTGGACCACGCGAGATTTTGCGGTAGATGCGCGCTGCCTCGAAACCGGTGCCCCCGCGCATGGCGCGCGGGTCGGCGATTGGCTGGTATTCCTGCCAGGCCTGGCGTCCGCGGGCGGCCAGGGTGTTGATATCGCGAACGGTGTAGCGCTCGTCTTCGATGATCTCGCCTGGCCACCAGTTGTTGTGGGTCTCGTGGTCATCCCACTGGGCAATCACCGGAACCTCGGAATACATGGCACGCACGTTGTGGTCCATCAGGTTGTAGCGGTGCCGTCCGCGGTACTCGGCCAGTGTTTCGGCCACCTTGGAGACTTCCTCGGTGACCAAGTTGCGCCAAATCTGGCCGTCCGGCTCCACGACTTCTGCGGCAATCGGGCCGTCGGCGTAGATGGTGTCGCCGCTGTGCACGAAGAAGTCCGGCTTGGTTGCATGCATGGCCGCGTAGGCGCGCATGCCACCGATTTCTTCGTTGATGCCCCAGCCCTGGCCAGCGGTGTCTCCGGACCACACAAAGCTCTGGGCCAGGGAGGCATCGTGGTTGCGGCGACCGGTCAACGCTGGTGCCGTGCTGAACCAGCCGTTCTGAGTCTCGCCGAGGGTGCCGTTATCGTCTTCAAAACCGATGCTGACTGCGAAACGGGTACCTGCAGGCAGATGTTCGGCATTGATCTTTGCAGTGAAGTCAGTGGCCTCGCGGGCGTAGGCACCGCGCAAAGTCTTGGCGAAAGATCCACGGCCGCGGATGACTTCCCCAGCTTCGTCTACCGCACGCAGCTGAGCGCGCAAACGGCCTTCCCCAGAGCTGCGAGCCCAGAGTACGGCATTGCTGGTGGAGACATCTCCCATGGAAAATCCGTTGGTCAAACCCAGCCGGGAACGCACGAGGCGGGGGCTGCTGGAAGCCAGCGCTGCTCCAGTCGGCCCGACCAAGGTCAATGCACCTGCGCCAATAGCGCCGGTGAGCAATTTGCGTCGTGAAATATTATTCATGGGTTTCAGTGTTCACGACTTGATCAGCCATTTCCTTGAGCCGAGATGAACACCAAGAGAAATCATTCGTGTCCAGTCCACACCACGTATCCAGAGATTCTGAACTCCAAAGCAGGCCCACCTCAGCTGCCAGGCCACCTGCACGGGGCCGTCATCCACTTCTCACCCGAATTGTCCGCTCAAGATTCCCAGGGTTCTTGAAACCGGACACAAGCACGCCCATTACTGGCAGACTAGAAAAATGAGTTCGCCTCAAGTCATTTCAGGCCCGCCGATGGCCGATCACCGGATTCCTCCAGCCGTGCGCAGTGCAGCCGGCCAGGCGGAAATCGAAGGTATCTGGCAGAACGCATTTGGCGGGATAACATACCGGCTTGGACACGGCGAGCAGATGCGCTTCGCCAAGTGGTCGCCTGGATGCCCTCCCGCAGAGGACGGCGATCTCCTGGCTGAAGCCCAGCGCATGAGATGGGCAGGACAATTCATCAGAGTCCCCGAAGTGCTCTCCTGCAGTCAACATGCTGACGGCCAGTTGCTCTTAACGGCAGCATTGCCCGGGCACAGTGCAGTCAGCGGCCTCGGCAAAAGCGATCCGGCGCGATCTGCGTTTGCAGTGGGCTCCGGTCTGCGCCAATTGCACGATCGACTGCCTGCCGACCAGTGCCCCTTCAGCTGGGATCTGGAATCTCGTATTCAGCACCTACCGTCCGAGCAGCAAGCTGCTTTGCTGACTGAGGTCCCGGAACTTGATCTTGTGGTCTGCCATGGCGATGCCTGCCTGCCCAACACGATTATCACCGATAACCATGATTTCAGCGCGCATGTGGATATGGGGAAGTTGGGCCTCGGAGACCGCTGGGCAGATCTCGCCATTGCCGCGTGGAGCACCGAGTGGAATTACGGGCCTGGTTTCGAACAATACGTGTACGCGGGCTACGGAATCGACCCCGATGAGCGGAAAATCTCGTTCTACCGAAGGGTCTGGGACTCAACCTAGAAGGCCAAATCCCTAGCGCGCCACGTAACGGTGCTCGGGACGGCCACGGGTTCCATACCCAAGCTGCAGCTCCAGGGATTCATTGGCCACCAGCGCCGCCAAATACCGTTGCGCTGTCGCACGGGCAACCCCAATTGCCTCTGCGACTTCAGCGACGCTCATGGGTTCGGTAGCGTCCTTGACGCAGGAAAGAACTGCCTGTTCGGTTGGGGCAGCACCCACCGACGCGCTGGTTTCCTCGCCCCCTTGCAGCGCCCGATACAACCGGTCCACGCCCTGCTGGTTGAACTCCGCGGTTCCGGTCAACTGGCGACGATAGCGAGCCCAGCCTTTGAGCTTGGAGGCCAAGGTCTTGGCATCAAAGGGCTTGATGATGAATGCCAGCGCACCCGAGCGCAGCGCTTTGTCAATGTTCTTCGGTTCGATCGCCGCGGAAATCATGATCGCATCAACATCGAATTCTCTCAGCAGCTCGATTCCACTGACATGCGGAAGGTAGAGATCCAGCAAGACCAAATCAGGTTTCAGGCTCTGCACCATCTTGGGCACAACGCGCGGATCCTGCACAGGCTCCAAGGCCTGGAACCCGGGGATGGCGTTGACCATCTCCGCGTGCAGCTCACCGACTCGGAAATCATCGTCGACAATTAGCACCCGGTAGTTACCGCTGGAATTCTCACTCAAAGTTGCGCTCCTTCAATCTGATCATTTTCTGGGCTGGCTGGCTCGGCCAATACCGCCGGCAATCTTGCTGCGATAACTGCCCCGGAACTTTCTGTTCCGCGGTCCGCTATCCAGACGTCCCCACTGCGGGCTTGGGCTAGCCGTCTGATCAGTGGCAGTCCTACGCCATGCCCATGCTCGCTTCCCAGATGGGATCCAGTGCTGACATCCCGTGCGAAGATGTCCTCGTCGGTGGTAATGCCGGGTCCAGAATCGGCCACGGCTATGTGCAAGGTGTTCCCCTCGGAGAGCAAATCGATTTCCACCCAGGGTTCAGCATCTGTGCAAAGAGCCGCGGTGAAGGCATTATCCAGCAGGTTTCCCAGGACTGCGGTGGCATCCTGGGCATCATGGGCCGAGGCGATGTGCCCGAAAAGCATGGATTGCGCAGACACCCTTAGCTCGATGCCTTGTTCGTGGGCGCGCACCGCCTTCGCCGAAATAAAGGCCGCGAGGTAGGCGTCCTGGATGGCCTCCAGCCCGGGTACCTGAGCGATCTTCGGCCCGGCTTCCATCACCTCACGCAGGTAGTCTTCCGCCTGCTCGATCTTGCCGAGATTGATCAGCCCCAGGACCGCATGCATCCGGTTGGCGAATTCATGGCGTTGGGCGCGCAGCGCATCTGCCATGTCCTGGACTGCATCGAGTTTGGTGCCCAGCGCTTCAAGGGTGGTGACATCGTGCAGCAGCACTACCAACCCGAGGTCCACTCCGTCTCGGTCGACCTTGGTCACGCGGGCAATGAGCGAGTTGCCATTGGCTCCAAAGCGTACCGGCGCCGGGTCGCATTCCTTGATCGCCCTGACCAGCCGGTGATCCAAACCGGCGGATTCAAAGTGGCGGCCGACTACGTCTTCCAGTTCGGTGCGGTGCGGCAGTCCCAGCAGTTGCCTGGCAGCCCTGTTGCGCACGGTGATCCGCTTGTCTGCGCCAATGCCCATGACTCCTTCGGTAACACCGTAGAGCACTGCCTGCTGGTCCCTGACAAGCTGGGCAATTTCAGCAGGTTCCAGTCCTAAGGTCTGGCGCTTCAAGCGGCGTACGGTGACTCGTCCGGCGAATACCGCCAAGGCTGCGCAGATCACCGCAAACAGCACAATCCAAGCGAAGGATTCAAGCAGTGCCCCGGTCAAGGAATCAGTGGTCACGCCCACGGAAACCTCTCCGATGACGGCACCCGCGGTGCCGTAGATCGGGACTTTGGCGCGCACCGATTCACCAAGAGTTCCGTGTTCTCGGGAGACCGCTTCGATGCCTTCCAACGCCACCGGGTCGGTGGAGACCATTTGGCCTAGTTCTTCGGGGTTCGGATGGCTCAAGCGCAGTCCGCGGTCCTCGGTAATCACTACGAAATACGCTTGTTCTTGCCCAATGACGGCGTTAGCTAGTTGCTGCAGTTTTCCGTCGGCGAGCGCCTTGGAATCCAGCTTGTCCAGCTCGGCATAGTGCGAGACCTGCTCAACCACTTCCGGCAGGACAGCCACGGAACGGGCTATGGTCAGCGAGGTATCTTCGGCTTTCGAATAGACGCGGTCATAGCTGGCGAAAAGTGTTCCGGCAGTAACTAGAACAATCAAAACACCTACGACCAGGAATTGCAGTCGCATGATGCGTGATGCGAAATGCCGGGTGCCGGCGCCAGAACGGAACATGCCACCCAGCATAAACCCATCTTTCTACTCTCGTGATTTTAATGAGCAAAAAGTTGGCAAAGAACTTAAGCCTTCAACAATAAGCACAAGACGCGCAAAGTGAGCACCGACACGTACCTTGAATGGGTGCCCCTCCTAGCTTGTGGGGACTAAGGATTCACTCACACTGAAATGGAGGTCGGGTCAATGCTCGTTGTACTCGGATTCCTCATGGTCGCCACCTTCATGGTGCTGATCATGACAAAACGCATGACGCCGCTGCTGGCATTGATTCTGGTTCCAACCATCTTCGGTTTGTTCACCGGTGCTGGATTCGGCCTTGGCGATATGGTCATGGATGCGGTCAAGGACATGTCCAGCACCGCAGCCCTGCTGATGTTCGCCATCATGTACTTCGGCATCATGATTGATGTCGGTTTGTTCGACCGCCTGGTCTCCGGCATCCAGAAGCTAGTAGGCAACGACCCCGCCAAGGTCGTCATGGGCACCTCGCTGCTGACCGCGGTAATTTCCCTGGACGGCGACGGCTCGACCACCTTTATTGTGGTCACCGCGGCTCTGCTGCCGATCTACCAGCGCCTGGGCATGAGCCCAGTGGTCCTGACCTGCGTGGCCGGCCTGACCAATGGCACGCTGAACATCGTTCCTTGGGGTGGCCCAACCGCCCGTGCGGCTGCGGCGCTGGGTGTTGACGCTTCAGAGATCTTCGTGCCGATGCTCCCTTCGCTGGGTATTTCACTCATTGTCATTGCCCTGTTCGCATGGCAGATGGGCGTATCCGAACGCCGCCGCTTGCAGCGCGAGCGTCCGGAAATCTGGGGCACCGAACTCGGTGGCGGCAACGTTTCCACCCCAACCGGAGGAAAGAGCCCTGCCGGCACTTCCCCTGCCGGAGGCAACCTGGCCGTTCTGGAGTCCGTGGCCCGCAAGGGCGATGGCACCGAAGTTTCCACCATGGACGGCACCGTCCTGGATCCGGATCGCGAGACCCTGCGTCCCAAGACCTTCTATTTCAACCTGGCACTGACCGTCGCCATCATGGTGCTGCTGGTGGTCAATGTGACGCCGCTGCCCTACCTGTTCATGGTGGGCACCGCGATCGCACTGATCGTCAACTTCCCCAAGGTCTCCGACCAGGTGAAGATGATCGCTGCGCACTCCAGCGAAATCATTGCGGTAGTCTCCATGGTGCTCGCCGCGGCAGTGCTCACCGGTGTGCTCTCCGGCACCGGCATGGTCGATGCCATGAGCCAGTGGCTGGTCGATGTCATTCCAACCTCCATGGGCCCATACATGGCGGTACTGACCGGCCTGATCTCGATTCCTGCTACCTTCCTGATGAGCAATGACGCTTTCTACTTCGGCGTCTTGCCAGTTCTCGCCGAAGCCGGCGCGCACTTCGGCGTACCAGCGGTGGACATGGCTCGTGCCTCCATCACCGGACAGCCGGTGCACATGCAGTCTCCGCTCGTTCCAGCCATCTTGTTGCTGGTGTCGCTCTCTCGTGTGGACTTGGGCGATCACCACAAGAAGGTGCTGTGGCGTGCGTTGGTGGTCTCCTTGGTCATGCTCGCTTCGGGCATGCTCCTCGGTGTCATCCACATGGGCTAGCGCCCCCCCAAAGGACCAAAGGTCCGTCGTCAGCCAAACCCCGTGCCGCTTACCAGTGGCACGGGGTTTGGTGTTACCCCGGTGGAATTGACGGGCACTCAGCGACGCAACCGAGCACCGAGGTTATGCGCCAACTCCAATTCAATGCGTCCGCGACGGAAAGCATGTCCAGCATCCTGCAGTTTTCGCGGGATGACGTTTTGGCTAGCCATGGCTAGCATCCGGGTTCCATCTGCCCCAAGGGCGACCATGGGCGCCGCCGCTGGCACCGGAATAACAGCCGGACGGCGCAACACCTTGCCCAGCGCACGGGTGAACTCGGCATTAGTCACCGGGTTCGGCGCTACCGCGTTCAGCGGCCCCGATAGCCGCGAATCCCAGAGCGCTCGATGGTAAATATCCAGCAGATCGTCCAGGCCAATCCAGGAAAGGTACTGGGCTCCGGTTCCTAAGCGGCCGCCTAGGCCGGCCGCGAAGACGGGACGAAGCACCGCGAGCATGCCACCGCGAGGGCTGAGCACCACACCGGTTCGGATCTGAACTCGGCGCATTGATGTGCCGCCTTCCTGCGCGGCTTGCTCCCATCGGCGCACCACGTCCGCCAAGAAATCTGATCCGGCCGCGGGAGCCAGGTTATCTTCCGAGACTGGCCCGGGACCAGTATCGGAACCGTAGTATCCAGTCCCAGAAGCACTGATGAATACTGCCACCCCGGTGCGTTCAGCCAGTCGGGCCAACGCACGGGTGGGTCCCACCCGGCTGGCTTCAATGGCCTTGCGGTGCGCTTCGCCGAAACGGCCAAAGATGCTGGCACCGGCCAGATGGATAACCGCATCAACGCCTTCCAACAAATCCTCGGCAGGAGCAGCCGGATCCCAACTGCGCTCACTTGTTGATTTTGGGCTCCGCCGGACAAGCTTGATGACTTGGTGGCCACCGGTAGCAAGAAAAGCGCATAGCGCCTCGCCGACTAGTCCGCTAGTACCAGTTATTGCGATTCGCTGCGGACGCAGGCCAGCATCGCTTGCGCGCTGGTGGGCCGCGAAATCTGCCGCCAGCTGGCGGTGACGGTAAGCCAGCATCCGTTCTACCTGCCTTGCCGGCAGGTTAGACGTGACATGATCGCCAACGATAGTCGTTCCGGAACCAGTAGCTTCAAAGAAATGTTCGTGCTTCCACTGCAGTGCGCTGGTAATTGCTCCCCTTAGGCCACGGGGCTTCAACTGGTCAACGAACTTCTCATTCTCAATGCAGCCAGTCGCTTGATGCTCAGCATGCCAGCGGATTCCGCCTGGCAAGCCAAGGATCGCGACGCCATCGCGCAGCGATCCTGCTTCCTGAATCACGTGGACTGGCAGCCACGGTGGCAACAAGCGCCGGATGGCACCAGGACGTGAGAACCATGCAAGGACTTCCGGTGGGGTTGCCGGAAGTTGGCTGGAGCGTTTGAGAGTCATGGCCCCATAGTATGCGCCGGGACAAACTTGTCCTATGTACTTCCAGGCTCCTGCCATAGCTCACTCTCAGCCCTGTTCCCCCTAGGCTAGTTTTGAAGAAGCTGAACTGGTACCGGCTTATATCCCGTCAAGGTTCCGGGCTTCTGGCACCTGCTGCGGCACAACTGAGTTTCCTCTTTCAAGCGCTATTCCCGGTACCACCGGGGCAGATACTCCCACGGCGGATCCTCGCCTACTCGTCCGTCCACAGCTTCACGCAACAGGTCCGCGTGCCCGGTGTGCCTGCCGTATTCTTCAATCAAGTCGCAAATGATCCGGCGAATTGATAGGTGCTTTCCTTCAAATTCCAGCGCCGATTGCGCATCCAGGTTCCCGATATCGATGACGCTCCGCTGAATTTTCCGGCTCTTGGCCACAGCTTGGTCATATCGCGCATAGATTTCTGCGGGATCGTCTTCCAGATCTACCTCGAAGTGCTCGCGCCCGTTGGCAGTGAGTCCAAGGAGCACTTCAGGGCGTTGCCGGGCAATGAAGTGGGTGAATTTCTCATCTTCGACAAGGGCAAGATGCTGGAGCAATCCGCCCAGGCTCAGCTGGCTGCTGGGAAGCTTCGCTGCCAGCTGCTCGATGCCCAGCCCGTCAGCCTTGTACCTGAAGGTGGCGCGCAGCCTGTCGAGCATCCCGAAAAGATGCTGTTGGTCGGAGCCGCTCATCGGCGGTTCCCAGGGAGGGAGGATTTCCATGGCGTACCCCTTTGCAGGAAGTGTGAGTTGGCGTACCAAACTGGTTTCATCGGCCCATGAATTGAATAATTAGAAGTATGCCTCTGACCGCCGCCATATTGGAACCCTCGCAGTGGATGCCGCGTGCCGCTGCGCATGAAGCACGGGCTCGGGCCTTTGGCGAACCCTTCGTGGAACGGCGGATGAAGGGCAAGAAGCATCCCATCGAGGACTTCCTGTTCACCTATTACACGCAAAAACCGGGCCAGCTCTACCGCTGGCATCCGGGGATGAACGTGGCCCTGGCCGGAGATGCAGCCCAGGAACGCAGCGACTGGAAGTTCTACCGCAACGTCCAGACCGTCCACGGTACGGGATTCCAATTTGATGCCCAGGCTTTCGGCAAGGTGCGTGCCCGCGCCATCGAGTTCGCCCGCATCATCCTGGCCGGCACCGCGCAGCGCCCAGGCAATTTCTCCTGCTTCGGCCTCCATGAATGGGCGATGGCCTACAAGTCGGAGGCCAACGGCATCCGCCATGAGTACCTCCCGCTGCGCTTGGGTGCGCAGGGAACCGACGAAGTGGTGGAAACCCACAAGATCCGTTGCACCCACTTCGACGCCTTCCGCTTCTACACGCCCCAGGCCATCGAGCTCAACGAGCTGCAGCCGACAAGGGAAACCCAGCGCGATCTGGAGCAGCCTGGCTGCTTGCATGCCAATATGGATCTGTATAAGTGGGCTTATAAGCTCTCCCCTGCAGTACCGAGCGACTTGGTCATGGACTGCTTCGAGCTCGCCTGGGACATTCGCACCATGGATATGCAGGCGTCCCCTTATGATCTGGGCGATTGGGGCCACGAACCCATCCGCATTGAAACTCCCGAGGGCAAGGCCGCGTATGTGCGATTGCAAAAGGAATTTGCGCAGCGTGCCGATTTGCTGCGCAATCAATTGCTGCAAGTCGCCAATAACCTGCCAATCTTCCCAGAAGACTAGAACTTTAATTTTGGCCGGAGGCAAGATGGATTCATGGGCACTGCACGGGGCTTTCATCTGATTCTGACCGGCATCGCGGTCAGCAGCATGAGCCTCGTGCTGGCTTCTTGCGCCACCAGCATTGGACAGGGACCGCAAACCCGCTTGGAAATCATCATTCGAGATAACGGCGCCGAAATTTCACAGCAGTACTCCCTGGAATGCGCTGGCGAGCAAGCCGCTGATTCCAGCACATTGCCTGACGCGTCCAAGGCTTGCTTGCAACTCGAACTTGAGCCCAGCGTTATCACCAGAAAAGTCGATCCCCACGAGATCTGCACCGAAATATACGGTGGACCGCAACGGGCCGAAGTGAGCGGAGCCCTGCATGGCGATCCGGTAAATGCGAGTTTTTCACGGCATAACGGCTGCGCCATCGATCGTTGGGATACCGCCTCATTTTTACTCGGATCCGAAAATCTATGAATCAATTGGCCTGAATAGTTGCGCGGAGAAACTAGAATAGTAAGACTATGGATTTTTTCCTGCTGGTTATCGCGCTGCTATTCGCCACGATCTTGATTGTCGGCATCGGGGAACGCATTAAACTGCCCTACCCGATCTTGATGCTGATTTTCGCGACGCTGGCAGGTTTCTTGCCGTTCATGCCCGAAATGCACATTGAGCCCGAGCTGATCCTTCCGATCTTCTTGCCTCCCTTGCTTTTCGCTACGGCCCAGCGCAGCAGTTGGTCGGTGTTCCGCTTCCGCTGGAAGGCTCTGATCCGGCTGGCCGTGGTGCTCATCGTGGTGACAGCAGGCACCGTGGCCGCTACCGCGCTGGCCTTCTCCCCGATCGTTTCCATTCCTCTGGCACTAGCGTTGGGCGCAGTAGTCGCCCCGCCTGACCCGGTAGCGGTGGATGCGATTGCCACCAAGGTGAAAATGCCGCGGCGCCTGACGTCCCTGCTGGAAACCGAGGGCCTGTTCAACGACGCAATGGCCATCGTGATCTTCCAGCTGGCCGTGCAGGCAACCTTGAATGGCTCGGAAGTCGGACTCGAAATCATTCCGCAGTTCCTGCTCGGCGCCGCAGGTGCGGTAGTTCTGGGTCTGGCCATGGGCTGGGCCATCGGCGCCTTGAACCGTTTCGTTCCCAACCTGGCTGCACGTTGCGCAGCCACGTTGGTGGCACCGTATGCGGTCTACATGATTGCCGAGGAGCTGCATATTTCCGGCGTCATCGCAGTGGTGGTTACGGCCCTTGAAATGGTGCGCCGGGACCGCCCCCAGGACTCCGCCGAACGCCTGACCCGACAGTCCTTCTGGGAAGTGCTCGAGCTGCTGGCCACCGGCCTGGCCTTCGGCTTGATGGGCATCGAGATGAACCAGGTGATCCAGGAGGAAGGCAGCAACCTGATCGGCTTCATCCCGGGCATCGCCGCGATCTGCTTCGTGGTCATCGCAGTGCGTGCGCTGTGGATGCTGGGAACCTACTACCTGCCCAACCGCAGCAAGCCCAAGATTCCTGCGCGCAAGGATGCGTTGGTGCTCACTTGGTGCGGCATGCGCGGGCTGGCGACTTTGGCCTTGGCACTGGCACTGCCCAAGGTCACCGCCGACGGCACGGCAATCGAGGGCCGCAACTTCGTGGTGGTGGCCGCGTGCTCCGTCCTGCTGTGCACTCTGGTGCTGCCGGGCCTGACCTTGCCAGCGCTGATGCGCGTGCTGAAGCTGCGCAATAACGAGCAAGACGCCAAGCGTGCCCGCCGGGCCCTGGCCCGCCGCGCCGAGGCTGTCGCACTGTCGGCGCTGCGCAAGAACGTGCAATTGGAAGAGCTGCCGGAGAACTACCAGCAGGCGGTGCGCCGGCGCATGAACTCGTTGCACACCATCCTGGCCAAGGACCCGGATCCGCACGATGCGATCTCGGATGAAAAGTACACGCAGATTCGCGCGGTGATCGCCAAGGCCGATTCGATCCAGGCCATCGCCCTGGAAGCCGCCCGCGACGAGCTGCTCAAGGCCCGCCGCGAACCGAATATCGACCCGCATATTGTTGATGAGATTGTCGGCCGTCTTGACCGGCGCACCGCAACCCTGGATCGCTAGGCGGCCTTGCGCTCCAGCTTCACGATGACTTCGTAGTGGCCGGTCTGCGGGAACATGTCCATCACGCGGGCCAGCTGCGGAGCGTAGTTGTCCAAACGCTCCAGGTCCCTGGCCAGTGACTTCGCGTTGCAGCTGGAGTAAATGATGTGCTGGACATCGGACCCATTCAGCCACTTCGATAGCTCTGCAGAGATGCCGCGGCGTGGAGGATTCACGATTACTGCCTCTGGCGCCCAGCCGGCACTCAGCGCAAATTCGGTTGCGTCTTGGACCTTGAAATGGATGTCATCCAGTTCCATGGATTTGGCGCTGGTCTTTGCCGCTTCAACGGCTTCCGCGCTGGTCTCGATGCCATACACGGTACGGTCCTCGGTTGCGCAATGCAGTGCGAAACCGCCCACCCCGCTGTACAGATCCCAAACGCTTTCCGGGTTGGCATCGTTGATCCACTGGCGGGCCTGCCGGTACAAGGCGGCAGCGATCTCGCTATTGGTCTGGAAGAAGCCCTGGGGACGCAAATGCATCGGTACGCCGTTCAGCCCGAATTCCAAGGTGCTTCGGCGGGTAAGAATGATTTCCTCCTCGCCTTCCAGCACTGCCTTGTGCTCAGGCAGGAAGTTCACCGACACCACGCTATGGCGTGGAAGTTGCTCAAGGAACTGCGGCAGTGAATCGCGCAGGGCCACAAAATGCTTTTTGGTGCGCAGCACCCAACGAACCATCACCGAGCCGGTATCCGACAGGGTGAGAATCACATGCTTCAGTTCGCCCTTGCGCTTGGGAACGTCGTAGGGAATGAGCTTCAGATCATGGATGAACTGCTCGATGACCGGGAATATGGCACGTAGCGGTGCTGCGATGACTCCGCAGTTGCGCAGATCGACGCCGTGGCCGTCGGCATCCAAGATGCCGATGGTCGGCTGGCCGGTGGTTCCGGAAATGACCATTTTGGCTTTGTTGCGGAAGCCTTGTTCGTTGCTGGCTTGGGGCGGAAGGAATTCCAGGCCCGGGAAGCCGGCCAGTAGCTGCTGGCAATCCTCGACCTTTGATTGCAGTTGCTGGGCATAGGGCACCGTCATCAAGGTGCATGAGCGGCAGCGGGAGGCAGAAAAGTAAAGGCATTCCATGGTGCTTATGATTTTAGCGAAGATCGGCCGGCACCGAGCACAGAGAAATCTTGACGCCGATTGACCGCAAATTTTCAGCTTTGGCCGCTAAGCTCTCAATTGATCAAAAGTTACTGAGCAGAATCCCTGCATGATGCGAAAGCAATGCGGGGATGGGTTGTTGAACCGCGAAAGGACAGATGGCACTTCATACCGGGCTATCCACGCATCGCCGTGGCATTGCGTTGCTTGCACTCCCCCTTGCTGCCGTGATCGGTGCCTGCACGAGTTGCGCCGCTTCTTCACCCCAGGCCCATGAAGTTGCTTCCACCCCGGTTCCTGTCCCTTCTTCCAGCGTTGCCGCCGAAAAATCCTTGCCCGCTCCGGGCAAGGCTGCATCAGGCTCCAGTCTCCCGCTTCCGGCTCCAACCCGGAGCAACACCACTGCTCCGACCATGGCTCCGAGCAATGCAGCCAAGAAGCCCACCGGCACTCCGGCTAAGCCGGAAAGCTCCGAAACCTCGCTTTCGCCCCTGGCCTCGGGTGCCAACACGGGTGCCTCCATCAAGGCCCTTCCCAGTTCAGCGGCCGAAATGTCCAAGGCCACCACGCAGCTGTTCGCTGCTGTGAACCAAGGCAAGCTGAAGGACGTCAAGTCGGCGCTCAAGGATGGAGCGGACCTCAACGCGCAAGACCAGGCCGGTCGCACCGCGCTGATGCGTGCAGTCATCAACAAGAACCCTGCCATCGCCAAGGAACTCTTCGAAGCAGGCGCAGATCCCGACAAGAAGGATGACTTCTACGAGTCGCCATTCCTGCGCGCGAGCGCCAATGGCCAGGTTGAGACGCTGAAGCTTCTCATTGACGGCGGGGCCGACCTCACGGCGGTAAATCGCATGGGCGGTACCGCCCTGGCCGTCGCCAGCGAGAATGGCCGGGTTCAGGCCGTACGCCACTTGCTCCGCACCGATATCCCTGTAGACCAGGTCAACGACCTGGGCTGGACTGCCCTGCACGAAACCATCGTCCTGGGCCAGGGCACCACTAATGCCATCACCATCGCGCGTTTGCTGATTATCAACGGCGCCGACCCGCACTTGAAGGACCATTCCGGTTCTGATGCATTCAAGCTAGCGCGTGAACGCCAGCAGAGCCAGATGCTGACCATGCTGCAGGCCGCAACCAAGCGCTGAATCCTAGAGGGCGTCGAGGTAGAACCAGGCGCCGTCCTGCTTCACGAAGGTACTGACCTCATGCTGCTGCGCCTCAAGCCGCCCGTCGCGGTAGTGCGCAGCGAATTCCACCACACCGCGGGAGGCCGTCGCACCGCCAGCGCGGGTTGAAATGATCTCCAAACCGGTCCAGCGCATCTGCGGATCCAATTCCAGCTCCTTGGGCCTTGTGCTCTCATGCCAGGTCGCCAGCAAATACTGCGCCAGCCCCAGCACGAAGGCGCTGTAGCGCGAGCGCATCAACTGCTCCGCGGTCTGCGGCAGCAAGGATCCATCTTCCCTTCCGTCATGCAACGGCTTGCAGCAGTTCTCGTAGGACAGCTTCCCAGCGTCCAGAACCCGGCAGGCGCAGACGGTTTGACTAGCATTTTTCACAGTTTCAGCATACGCGTCGCGTGCGCCCCGGCAGCCCATGAGCCAAAGATCACATGACTTAAACCGCAGGATATCGGTGCTATCGCACACAGGGACGTTTTCCCCATCACATTCACGGGTAGACTATGAAGGCAAGCTCGCGGAGCGCCAAATCCCCCTGGTGTGAGACGGCATCTCCGTGTGGCATTTAACTTAACCTCGCCAACAGGAGATATGCCGGATGCCCCGCATCGTTGTAGATGTCATGCTCAAGCCAGAAATCCTTGACCCTCAGGGCAAGGCCATCGCGGGAGCTCTTCCCCGCCTAGGCTTCACCTCCTTCGAAGCTGTCCGCCAGGGCAAGCGCTTTGAACTGTCCGTGGACGGCGAGGTGACCGAAGAAATCCTCGCTCAGGCTCGCGAGGCTGCAGAAACCCTGCTTTCCAACCCGGTGATCGAAGATGTCGTCAACGTCGAGGTATTCGAAGACTAATGAGCGCCGAACTTCCCCTGATTGGCGACTATTCAACGCCAAGCACTGAACTTTCCGGAGCGCGCATCGGCGTGGTGACCTTCCCGGGCACCCTCGATGACCGTGACGCCGCCCGCGCGGTACGCGCAGCCGGTGCCGAAGCGGTGTCCCTGTGGCACGCCGACACCGACCTGCAGGATGTCGACGCCGTGGTGATCCCCGGCGGCTTCTCCTACGGCGACTACCTGCGCGCCGGCGCGATCTCCCGCTTCGCACCGATGATGGCGAAGATCGCTGATGCCGCGAACTCCGACGCCAAGCTGCCCGTGCTGGGCATCTGCAACGGTTTCCAGATCCTCACCGAGTCGCACCTGCTGCCCGGTTCGATGATCAAGAACGATCACCTGAAGTTCATCTGCCGCGACCAGCTGCTGCGCGTGGAGAACAACCAGACCGCTTGGACCAACGGGTTCGAAGCTGGCCAGGAGATCACCATCGTGCTGAAGAACCAGGACGGCCAGTACGTGGCTGACGAAAAGGTCCTGGACGAGCTCGAGGCGGAAAATCGCATCGCGTTCTCCTACGTGGGCTGGAACCCGAACGGTTCGCGCCGCTCGATCGCCGGCGTGAGCAACAAGGCCGGCAACGTTGTCGGCCTGATGCCACACCCGGAGCATGCCATCGAGGCCGGCTTCGGCCCGGACCACCGCGGCACCGACGGGCTGGCATTCTTCACCAGTGTTCTGACCCACCTTGTTGGAGGCAAAAAGTGAGCCAGGAAGCCACTAAGGAATTCAATATCGACACCGTCGATAACGCAGCGGGCACCCCGGATGTAGAACTGCCATGGGCAGAGCTGGGCCTGAAGGACAACGAGTTCGCCGAGATCGTCAAGATCCTGGGCCGTCGTCCGACCGCCGCTGAGTTGGCCATGTACTCGGTCATGTGGTCCGAGCACTGCTCGTACAAGTCCACCAAGAACCACCTGCGCCAGTTCGGCTCGAAGGTCACGCCGGAAATGAAGAAGGACCTGATGGTCGGCATGGGCGAAAACGCCGGTGTTACCGACCTGGGCGACGGCTGGGCCGTGACCTTCAAGATCGAGTCGCACAACTCGCCTTCCTATGTCGAGCCGTACCAGGGTGCCGCTACCGGCATCGGCGGCATCGTGCGCGACATCATCTCGATGGGCGCCCGCCCGATCGCCGTGATGGATCCGCTGCGTTTCGGCGCGATCGACCACGAGGACTCGCAGCGCGTGGTGCACGGCGTGGTCTCGGGCATCGGCGGCTACGGCAACTCGCTGGGCCTGCCGAACATCGGCGGCGAAACCGTCTTCGACCCGATCTACCAGGGCAACCCGCTGGTCAACGCCCTGGCCGTGGGCGCACTGCGCCACGAGGACCTGCGCCTGGCCAACGCCTCGGGAGTAGGCAACAAGGTCGTGCTCTTCGGTGCGCGCACCGGCGGCGACGGCATTGGCGGCGCTTCGGTGCTGGCTTCGGAATCCTTCGATGACACCAAGCCATCCAAGCGCCCGGCGGTCCAGGTAGGCGACCCGTTCGCCGAGAAGGTGCTCATCGAGTGCTGCCTGGAGCTGTTCAAGGCCTCGCTGGTCGAGGGCATCCAGGACCTGGGCGCTGCGGGCATCTCCTGCGCCACCAGCGAACTGGCCTCCAACGGCGAAGGCGGCATGCAGGTCGAGCTGACCAACGTGCTGCTGCGCGACTCCACCCTGACCCCGGGCGAAATCCTGATGTCGGAGTCCCAGGAACGCATGATGGCCGTAGTCACTCCGGAGAACATCGAGGCGTTCGAGGCCGTCATGGCCAAGTGGAACGTGGAGTTCTCCTGGCTGGGCGAGGTCACCGACACCGACCGGTTGATCATCACCTGGGATGGCGAAGTCATCGTGGATGTGGATCCGAAGACCGTCGCCCACGACGGCCCGGTCTACGACCGCCCGTATGCCCGCCCCCAGTGGCAGGATGCGCTGCAGGCTGACACCTTCAAGTCCTCGGAAGCCGGCGCCAACCTGCCAGCTACCGGGGAAGAGCTGAAGGCCGCCGCCCTGGAGCTGATCGCCAGCCCGAACATGTGCGACAAGTCCTGGATCACCAGCCAGTACGACCGCTACGTCGGCGGCAACACCGCGCTGGCCGCCCCGGACGATGCTGGCGTGGTCCGCATCGACGAGTCCACCGGACTCGGCGTGGCCATCGCCACCGATGCCAACGGCCGCTACACCTACCTGGACCCGTACGCCGGCGCCCAGCTGGCGCTGGCCGAGTCCTACCGCAACGTCGCCACTTCCGGTGCGATCCCTGCCGCTGTTTCGGACTGCCTGAACTACGGCTCCCCGGAGGACCCGGATGTCATGTGGCAGCTGGCCGAGGGCATCCGCGGCCTGTCCGATGCGTGCATGGAGCTCGGCGTCCCGGTCACCGGCGGCAACGTCTCGCTGTACAACCAGACCGGCGACAAGGCCATCCACCCGACCCCTGTGGTTGCGACCCTGGGCAAGTTCGACGACGTCGCTCGCCGCACTCCTTCGGGCTGGCGCGAAGAGGCCGACGGCCAGGCCATCTACCTGATCGGCACCACCGCCGATGAGCTGGACGGCTCGGAATTCGCCAACCTGCGCGGCCACCTCGGTGGCCTGCCGCCAAAGGTTGACCTGGCTGCCGAAAAGGCACTGGGCGCAATCCTGATCAACGCCAGCCGCGATGGCATGATCGACGCCGCGCACGACCTGTCCGAGGGCGGCCTGCTTGCAGCGCTGTCCGAGATGGTCCTGCGCTACGGCGTTGGCGCTCGCGTGGCCCTGGACGAGATCAAGCAGCGTGACGGCATCGATTCCTTCACCGCGCTGTTCTCGGAGTCCCAGGCACGTGCCTTGGTCGCCGTTCCACGCAGCGAAGAGGTCCGCTTCAACGACATGACCAGCGCCCGCGGTGTAACCGTGGCCCGCATGGGCATCGTCGATGCGCAGTCCGGCGTCCTGGAAGTCCAGGGCGAGTTCACCGTTTCGGTGGACGAGCTGCGTGAAGCTTCCGAGGGCACCATGAAGAAGTACTTCGGCTAGGCACTGGCCCCACCCTGAACGGCGGTTCTCCTCATTGAGGAGAGCCGCCGTTCTTGCTTGCGCAGATTATTTGGCGCTGAGCACTTCTTCAAGCACGGTGCCGTCAACAAGGATCCGGGCCTCGCCGGTACCGGCCGCGGTCATCGCGGTGTATTCGAGCTGTCCGATAATGCGCGGATCATCGCAGGTGCCGCCAGAGCTCAAAGTTCCGCTCAATTCGACACTCACCACATCTCCATCCACCATCGATGAAACGTATTCGAGATCAGAGCCGGCCAAGGCGTTGCGCAACCCGGATTCCCCGAGTTCTTCCTCGTCATCAGCGAGGAGGGCAACAATTGAGGCTTCTACCTGGTTGGTGAATTCCTCTGGACCGGTTTCGCTTGAGACCAGGGAGTCGCCGCAGCCGATCGCCGGTCCCGATTTCCCCTCATCGCCCACGGCAACATAGAACAGCGTCAGGGCAGCTGTCGTCGGATCCGCAGAACTCGGTGCTGGCGCACTGCTCTGCGCGGGGGTGGCAGTGCCAGCGCTGGTTGGCGGTGCCGGGCTTTCGGCCGTTTCGCCGCCGGATCCTGGACTGCAGCCGGAAGCCAGAATGAGCGCTCCAAGGACAAGCGCCAGTGATGCTGGAGAAGTTCGTTGAGTTCGCATGATTTCCTCCCCGCGAGACTCGTACGACTGGTTTCCCAACCGTAGCCGTGCCCAGCTGATCCAATCCAGCACGAATCCGTTGCAGTTTGGCTCCTTTGCGGCTCCACTGGGGATCAGCTGCGGAGCAACTGCCGAAAGTGGTTGACACGTCAATGACTTTAAGTCATGATTGATGCATCAACAAAGTTTCGGAATACAGGGAGCCCGCAATGAATGCCTTCGAGAACATCGAATTCGGCCTCGACACCTTTGGCGATGTACCCAGCGACAAATCCGGCAAGCCGGTAACTCATGCCCAGGGCATCCGCGCCACGGTCCAGGAAGCCATTGCTGCCGACCAGGCCGGCGTCGATGTGATCGCTGTCGGCGAGCACCACCGCCCGGAATACGCCATCTCCAGCCCCGAGACCGTTCTTGCGGGCATTGCCACGGCGACCAAGAGCATTCGCCTCGGATCCGGCGTGACCGTGCTGTCTTCCGACGATCCGGTCCGCGTCTTCCAGCGCTTCGCTACCGTGGATGCATTGTCCAACGGCCGTGCCGAAGTCATGCTGGGCCGCGGCTCCTTTACCGAGTCCTTCCCGTTGTTCGGCCATGACATGGCTGACTACGAACTGCTCTTCGACGAGAAGATCGACCTGTTCCACAAGCTGCTCGACGAAAAGCCAGTGACATGGCAGGGAACCAAGCGTGCACCGCTGGCCGATATGGATGTCTTCCCCAAGACCGAGTCCGGACGGCTGAACACCTGGGTGGGAGTGGGAGGCTCCCCGCAGTCGGTCATCCGCACGGCGCACTACGGATTCCGCATGATGCTCGCGGTCATCGGCGGGTCCCCCGAGCGCTTCGCACCCTACATCGACCTGTACCGCCGGGCCAACGACCAGTTCGGCCACCCGACCCTGCCGGTGGGCCTGCACTCCCCCGGCTTCGTTGCGGAAACCGACGAGCTGGCCCGGGAGCACATGTTCGACGCCTACAAGGAGCAGCGCGACCGCATTGGCGCCACCCGTGGCTGGAGCCCAATGAGCCGCGGCGAATTCGAGCACGAAATCAGTGAAGGATCGCTGTACGTCGGCTCGCCGGAAACCGTGGCGCGCAAGATCGCCAAGACCATCAAGACCTTGGATATCGGCCGTTTCGATTTGATCTACTCCGGCGGCGCAGTAGAAGCCGGTGCCCGCCTGCGTGCCGTGGAACTCTACGGCGAGAAGGTCATCCCGCTGGTGCGCGAAATGCTCGCCGAGCGCTAAACCTGGATTCGAAGACTTGCCTGAAGGAGAAAAAATGACACAGCAGACCATCGGCATCCTGGGCGCCGGAAAGATCGGCACGGTCCTGGCCCGCCGCGCCTTGCAGGCCGGCTACAAGGTGCTCATCGCCGGTTCCGGCGACCCTGGTGCCATTGCCCTGACCGTTGAGATCCTGACTCCGGGCGCCGTAGCCGTGGACCCGGCAACCGCCGCACGGGAAGCCGACATTGCCATACTGGCCTTGCCGCTGGGCAAGTACCAGAATGTTCCGGCTGGCGAGCTTGAAGGCAAGCTGGTTATCGATGCCATGAACTACTGGTGGGAAACCGACGGCATTCGCGAGGACCTGAACGACCCTGCGGTCTCCACCAGCAATCTGATCCAGGAGTTCCTGCCAGGTTCGCGGATCGTCAAGGCCTTCAACCACATGGGCTACCACGACCTCCAGGACGAATCCCGTCCAGCCGGCGCCGAGCGCCGCAAGGCCATCGCGGTGGCCGGGGAGCTGGGCTCCGACGTTGATCAGGTGGCACGGATCGTTGATGATTTCGGCTTTGATCCGCTGCCGATCGGCGCCTTGGCTGAAGGCTTGCGCCTGCAGCCTGGCCAGCCTGCTTTCGGCGCGAACAAGCCGCTGGCCGAGCTCGCAGAGCTCATCGATGCCGCGCAGGTCCAGACCTCAGCCTAGCTGCGCGAGCACCTCGTTCAGCGCTTCGGTAGACGAAGGGTGGGTGAAGATCTGGTCGCGCAGTTCAGCGGCGGTCATTTGCTGCCGCATGGCCAGCGCCACCAGGTTTACCACCTCCTGGGAGTCCACGTGCATCAGCGCCGCTCCGAGGATCTGGTCGCTGCGCGCATCGACGACGAACTTGATGATGCCCCGCGGGTCGCCCACGATCTTGGGGCGCGGCATCGCCGCGATCTCGGAAACTTTTTTCACCGCGATCTTGGCCTGGATTCCCTGCTGCGCTGCCTGCTCTTGGCTCAAGCCAACGCGAGCCAGCGGCGGAGTGGTGAAGATGGTGTACGGAACAGCAACCCGGTCCTTGGTGCTGCGTGCTCCGTCTCCCAGCAGCCCGCTGGCCAGGACCCGGTAGTCATCGAGCGAGACATAGGTGAACTGGGGACCGCCGTTGGCATCGCCCAGGGCATAGATGCCCTCGACATTGGTAGCCAGGAACTCGTCCACCGCGGCTTCCCCTCGAGAGCCTGTCTGGACCCCGGCGGCTTCCAGCCCCAAGCCGGCAGTATTCGGCACCCGCCCGAGCGCAATCAGCACGGCATCCGCCTGCTGCTGGTGCACCTCGCCCTGGCGCTCGTAGCTGACAGTGGCGCCATGCTCGTCCTGGCTGATCGAGCGCACCGAAGCCGAACTGATGATCGCGGCTCCGGCATCTTCCAGGCAGGCCTGGACTTCCCCGGCCACATCCGGGTCTTCCTTGGACAGCGCACGGCTCCCGCGATCCAGCACCGTGACTTTAGAACCGAACTGGGCAAACATCGAGGCGAACTCGATGCCGACATATCCCCCGCCCACCACAGCCAGGGTCTGGGGCAGCTGGGCATGCTGGATCGTTGTGGAATCATGAACCCGCCCGCCGATCTGCGCTCCTTCGATGTCCGGGACCGCAGGAAGCGCGCCGGTGTTGATGATGATCTTCCCTGCGCTCAGTTCCAGCTCTTCGGAACCGGCAGTGACCTTGATGCTTCGAGGTCCGGTGAATGCGGCCTTGCCATTGACCACCAGCACCGACTCCAGGTCGTCGAGCATGGAGAAATTCTTGGCGCGCATCATGGCGGTGAGCTTGTCCCGGCGCTGGACGGCCTCCTGGAAGACCTGCTGGTCGTATCCGGTGCCATCCCGGGATTCGGCATCATGGATCAAGGCTTTGGTCGGCACGCAACCGATATTGATGCAGGTGCCGCCATACATCTGGGAGGACTGCTCGACTACCGCCACCCGCTGCCCTGCCCGGGCCAGGGTACCTGCCAGGGTCTTGCCGCCTTTGCCCCACCCGATCACGATCGCTTCGAGCTTTCCGTCCGCGCTTGCTGAACCCACGATAATCCCCTAGCTGTTGCCGCCTTGTCCTAGCACGAGTCTTGTTCCCGCAGGCCGCTTCCGTCAACCTTGGCCCGGACCGCCCGCCGATGGAAAACGGCGGACCGCATCCTTTGCAGAATGCGATCCGACGCTTGCTCCGAGCTTGCCCGGCTACTGGAGGGAACGGCCGCGGGCAGCCGATTCGATGAGGTTATCGCCTGGCAGCGCACCGCCCGATGCCACCGCGCTGGCCCATGCGGCGGTCGGCGCCACCGAGGCCCAATTGGAGTTCAGCACGGCCATCAGGGTTTCATGCACCTGCTGGGCGGGGATGGAACCGGCGGCATTGGCGATGCCGATGGCGCCGGTGGCGTCCGAGAGCACCTCTACCGAGAAGCCCAGAGGCTCGGCGGCAGCGGCAGAGCCGATCACGCAATTATTGGTCATGTACCCCACCAGGGTCAGCGTGTCGATTTCGCGCTCGCGCAGCCACTCTTCCAGCCCGGTTCCGGCGAAGATGCTGGCGTAGCCCTTGGCGAACTTGTGGTCGGCCGCTTCCACCCGTGCAAGCACCTGCGGATGCAGGGCAAAGGTGGAGGATTCGGGTGCGAAGACGGGGAATCCTGCGGGTGCTTGGTGCTGCACGACGACAACCGGGATGCCGGCCTTTGCCGCTTCGTCCATGGCGCTGGCGATGGCGGCTACCGACTGCTCGCGATCCGGGTACTGGATCTGCAGCAGGCCATCAAAGTATTCCTGCTGCACGTCGATGACGATCAGTGCTCTGCGTGGTGCGGACATGCCGTATTCCTCTTTCTGATTTGTCGATTTGGCACCATCAGGTGCCAGGTGGTCCAGGTTTATTCGGCCGGCTGGTAGTGCCGGGCCATGAGCTGCACGGTTTGCACCGCTGCGCCAGGGGCATGGCTTCCGGTGACCATCATCAGCTCATCGGCTCCGGTCCGCTGCTGCAGCGCTTCGAGGCGCTGCGCCACCTGGGAAGGCGTGCCGGCCAGGGTGCGGTTGGTGTACATGTCGAGGATCGCCCGCTCGTTGAGCGTGGCGGGATATTCCGCGACTTCCTGGGCGGACAGCAGCGCATATGGCTCGCGCTTGAACATCCGCAGCATCGCCATGGCCGCGGTGGAGGCCTCGGCACGGGCATATTCGGGGTCTTCGGCCGCAATGGCACTCAAGCTGACCAGCACGTAGGGACGGTCGAGCGCTGCCGAGGGCACGAAGTTCTCGCGGTAGATGCGCAGCGCGGTGTCGATATCGGCGTCGCCGAACTGCAAGGCGAATGCGTAGGGGCGACCCAGCCGCGCGGCCAGCTGCGCCGAATACGCAGAGGAACCCAGGATCCACAACGGGGTCTGCGCTTCCGGTGCCGGCAGGCGGTTCTGCTCGTTCTGCCACGGGCCGGGCACGGCATGGACTTCGCTGTAGGGGTGCCCTGCGGGGAAATCATCATTCAGGAATCCCACGAGCTCGGCCAGTTGCTCGTCAAAGGTCTCGTTGGCTCCGGTGCCGCGGCGCAACGCGGCCGCGGTGCCCCCGTCGGTGCCTGGCGCGCGCCCGACCCCCAGGTCGATGCGCCCCGGGGCCAGCGCTTCGAGCATGCCGATCTGCTCCGCGACCACCAACGGTGCATGGTTGGGCAGCATTACTCCGCCGGCACCCAACCTGATCCGCTGGGTGTCAGCGGTGAGCCGGGCCATCATCAGCAGCGGCGAAGCCACGGACAGTGCGGGCATGGCATGGTGCTCCGACATCCAGAAACGGTGGTATCCGTGCTGGTCCGCGGCCTTGGCGATGCCGATGGTGTCATTCAGGCCCTGCTGGGCGGTTTGCCCCACGCCGGGGCCGCCACCGGTATGAACCGACAGGGCGAAGGGAGCGGAGCCGAATCGTGGCACTGGCTGCAAGGCCAACCTCTTTTCTCATGTTATTTCTATTTTTTACCGTGATACCTACACTAGCAGGTGATCACGGTAAAGCAATACTGATACCATGAGGATTATGTCCCAGATGCCCCTTCCCCCGAGTCCCGGAACAGCGCAGCACTGCAGCATCGATCTGGCCAATAGCGAAATCCAGCTGCCCGGAGGCAAGAGCTTCGACGCGCTGGCCAGCCCGGAGGGCACCACGCAATGGCTCATCGCGCGGGGCCTCGTGCCCCAGGATGCAGCATTGCAAAGCTATTGCCAGAATCGGCTAGTCACCCTTCGCAGCCAGATCAGGAAAGCTTTCCATGCCAGCGCCTCGGGCACGCCTGTGGCCGCGGAAGTACTGCAGGGCATCAACGCCGCGCTCTTGGCAGCGCCGAGCACCCCCTTGCTGCACCAAGAGCAGGGCAAGGGATTCTTCCGCGCCCTGGAACACCCCGCCACGCAATTGACTGAGCACGCCATGTCGCGGCTTGCCGAGGACGCGGCAGCACTGCTGAGCAGCGAAGAAGCGGGCCTGCTGGCCCAATGCGAGGCCGAGCCATGCACCCGCTACCTGCTCAAGACCCATGGCCGCAGGCATTGGTGCTCCACGCGTTGCGGCGATCGCGTGCGGGCGGCCCGCTCGTACGCCAAGAAGAAGAGCCAGCAGGTTTCCTCTACCGAATAAGCCATGGCGCGAGGATTCCGGCCGGCGACGCTGCCAGGTAAATTGCATGCCGTGGCACGCGCCAAGCAGCATTGAAAACTGAAAGGCTCCCACCATCCGAGGATGCTGGGAGCCGTTGGCACTGCGGGCGGAAAGCCTAGATCTTCTTGACGATGGAAGACTTCAGTTCCATCTGGCCGAAGCCGTCCACCTTGGCGGCGATATCATGGTCGCCCGAGCCCTGGACCAAGCGGATGTTGCGTACCTTGGTTCCGGCCTTCAGTGCACTTTGCGCGCCCTTGACCTTCATGGTCTTGGTGATGCTGACGGTATCGCCGTCCTCCAGCACATTACCGACCGCATCCTTGATAACTGCTTCGGCGGCTTCGGCTTCTTCGGCCTCAGCGTTCCATTCATGCGCGCACTCTGGGCAGACCAGCAGGGCATCCATTTCGTAGGTGTATTCGCTGGAGCATTCAGGGCACGGTGGCAAGGTATCAGACATGGAGCTAATTTTAGTGACCCGCTGTGCCCATTGTCGAATGAATCGAATATCGAATAATCCGCGGAATTTCGCGGTAAAAACGGTCCGAAACCCAGGTCCTGAACGCTTCCTGCGCTCCAGCTTGAAATTACTTGTTTTCCGCGCCGGCTATCCCCCATACTCAGGCATACAGGCTGGTGCTCACACCAGCCGGGTTAGGGGCACACCATGTCTAAGCACCACAAGTACGAGAGCTACGGTCCGCAGTACACGGTGACGCCAAGAGAAGGGCTCACCTTGGAAATCCTCGCTCAGGCCGAAAAGGCCGGAGCGAAGGCAGGATACGCGGTGGCCAAAGAGCAGCTGTACCGGAACATCGGCAACAGCTCAGTGCTCAACGAGCAGCAAACCGACGAACTGTTGGCCGCTGCCGAACGCGCCGGCGCCGCGGCGGCACTCACCGCGGCACGCAAAGTCCTGGATAAGACACTGCGCACCTCGTTCAAGCACCACCACCACGCGACGGCGCAGGAGCCCGCCGGGCCGCTTGCCCCGCGGCCATTCGCTCCTCCGCAGACGCGCAGCTATTCGGAAACCTACGAGGAGCCCGTCGCCCAGCACACCCCCGCCTTGGGATATCTGGAACCGCCAAGGGAAAAAGTTGATCAGCACATTCTGACAATCACCCGGGTAGAACAGCTGAACGACCAGATGGTGCGGATCATTGCCGGGGCCCCCGACTTGGACGGCTACCGTTCCAACGGGGCACTCGATGAATACGTGAAAGTCTTTGTTGCTGATCCCGCGCTCGGATTAGAGCCTCCCTATGACCTGCGCGCCTTGCGGCAGCGCCTGCCCCGCGACCAAGTTCCACGGTCCAAGTCGTACACGATACGTTGGATCGATGCGGTCGTGCCGGAAATAGCTATCGACTTCGTAGTTCATGGCGAGCCGGGAACTGTTGGCCATTGGGCCGGGACAGCGCAGCCCGGGGCCCCGCTGGTGATTTCACCATCACGGAGCAAGTCATCGTTGTCGCTGAATGCCGAGTACTATGTGCTGGCCGCGGATGAAGCAGGCATCCCCGCGATCTGCAAAGCCCTCGAAGCATTGCCCGCAGAGGCGCGCGGTCTAGCGCTGCTCGAAGTTGCCGATCAGAACGCAATGTTTGACGTGAAACATCCTCCAGGCGTTGATTTACGCTGGTTGCCGCGCGACGGCGTTCCGTCGGGCCGCAGCTCATTGCTGGCCGACGAGCTCCGTTCCTTGCCGCTGCCCCATCGTCGGCTTGGGCTAATCGCTCACGCTGAGCGTTCCACGGTCAAAGAGATCAGCCAAATTGCGCGACACTGGCACCTCGACAAGCGTTCCACCCATATCTCCTCTTACTGGACCCTGCGCGAGGGGAGATTACGCCGCTAAAAGCTAAATCAGAGTGATCCTCAACATCACAGCTGCGCGCACGGGGGCAAGCGCTTGAACTCCGGATAACCTTGGAAGAATCGCATCCGCATTGGTTTCCCAAGGAGTGTTCATGGCCCAGCCCGATAGCACCAGCAACTTCGCGCGCTTTCTCGGCGGTGTTTTGCTGATTGCCATCGGACTCGTCCTAGTGTTCAACTCGGCGAGCGCGGTCCGACTGATCATTTGGCTGCTGGGCGCTGGCCTGTTGATTGCGGGCCTGCTGCGTCTTGCCGAGGCGCAACACGGCTCAGTTCGCCGCTGGCCGGTCTTGTTTTCTGGTGGCCTGCTGGTGCTCAGCGGGTTCGCTCTCCCGCTCTGGCAGGGCGCCAGCTTGCCGGTCTTGGCGTTGGCGGTATCGCTGGTTCTTCTCCTGGGCGGAGTGCTCAGACTGGCCGCGGTGCTCCGCGGGCAGCGGCAGCATTCCTTCCGCGGCGCTCTCACAGCACTTACCGGTGTCTTTGGCGCGGCTCTCGTGATGTTTTGGCCCAGGCTCTCCTTGTGGGTTCTCGGTGTCGCTTTTGGCGGCTGGCTGTTCCTTTTGGGCGCCCGCTGCTTGTGGCCTTTTCTCCGGCCTCGCCTTCCGGCAATTCCTGCCTGGCTCCGCACTGCCGGTAGCGCTGGCGTGACAGGAATGAGCGCGATGGGTCTCGTCGCCGTGCTCGGGCTCGGAACAATCACCGCTTTCCTCCATGGCCAAAGCAATATGGCCGCCGCAGATGATTTCTATTTGCCACCGGCTAGCGTTCCTGCTGCACATGGTCAGTTGCTGCGCGCAGAACCGCTGGCAAAGGGCACTCCGCCGAATACTCTTGCCTGGCGAATACTGTATACAACGCAAGGTCCCGATGGCTCTCCAGCAATAGCATCGGGCGTGGTGACCGTGGCCGAGTCCGCCACGGGAACCCTACCGGTTATCTCTTGGGCCAATGGGACCAAGGGCGTTATTTCACAGTGCGCGCTGTCCATGGGACCGAATCCTTATGATGATGGTCCAGCTGTTGCCCGTGAAACCATGTTGGCTGACGGATGGGCGATCGTCGCCACCGATTATGTCGGCTTGGGCACCGCTGGCCCTCATCCCTACTTGATTCCTGCTGCCGAGGCGTACGCGGTGCTCGACGCTACCCTCGCAGCAGGTCAGCTGCGAGACCTGCATTCACGCGGAGTCCAGCTGGGACAGTCCAGCGTAGTATGGGGCCATTCCCAGGGCGGCCACGCGGCTCTGGCCACGGCTGAAGCCGCCGGGGACTACGCGCCAAACCTGGAGATTCTCGGCATTGCCGCCATGGCCCCGGCAACTAACCTCCCGAAATTGGCCGAGTCGGTTGCTGATACCGCGGCGGGGAAAATCATTTCCAGCTACATTGCCGCCAGCTGGAACCAGCTGTATCCGGGCTTGGGCATCGAAGAGCGGCTGACAGCCCGTTCTCGCATGGCGGTAGACCAGTTATCCCAGAATTGTTTTTCCGGTACAGGCGCACTGACCGGGTTAGCCCAGGCAAGCCAGCTCTTCGAACCGATTCTTAGTCCCGAAACTCTCGACGGCCAGCTGCACTCGGTGCTGAAACGCAATTCGTCGATCGTGCCGGCTGGCTACCCGGTGTTTATTGCCCAGGGCGCTGCGGACTCTTTGGTCCTGCCCTCAATGCAGCGCGAGTTCTTCAGAAGTTCCTGTACCCCGGATGTTCAGATCGGTTACCGCGAGTACGCCGGACTGGACCACATGCCGCTAGTCGGGACAGGCTCAGCCCTGAATGAGGATCTTGTGGCCTTCACCGGCTCGTTGCTTGAAGGGAAGCCAGCTTTCCCCGAAGGCACCACCTTGTGCAGGAAATGAGCTTTTGCACCATCAACCTGATTCCTTATGTTGTTATACCAACACGCGAGCCCGTGGCTGGGGAACATAAAATAGGTTCGGAAAGACTTCCAATAATTCATTGCCATTCTATGCCGCCTGGCCATTTTTTGGCCGTCGGCCCAGGAGAATCCTAGTGCGTCCCAGCTTGTCACGAATCGCAGTTGTCCTGTGCATCGGTGCATTGGCCTTTTCCCTTGGCTCTTGCGCGACGGCACCCGCCGAGCAAGCGCGGGATACGGGCACCGCGGCATTTGAAGTCGGGCATTGGCCACGCACTTTCACTGATTCAATGCATAACGCCATAAGGATCCCGGCAAAACCTGAACGTATCGTCTCGACCTCGGTAGGACTCACTGGTTCACTACTGGCCCTGGACGCGCCGGTCATTGCCAGCGCAACGGCACCGGAGGGGCCCGACGCCGATGGAGACGGCTTCTTCAAGCACTGGGCTGATGTTGCTTCGGACCGCAAAGTTGAACCGCTCTACGAAATCGGAAAGTTCGATCTGGAAGAAATCAAGGACCAGAAGCCCGACCTCATCGTCGTGGCAGCAACCGGAGCAGACTCCGAAGTGGACAGCCTTGGTGCCCTGCGAAAGATTGCACCAACCATTGTCGTGGACTACGCAGATAAGGATTGGAACGAACTTTCAAAGTTGCTCGGGGAAGCCACCGGTACTGAAGAAAAAGCACAGCAGAACACTGCCGCCGTTAGCGAACGGGTTTCAACAATAAGAAGCATGCTGGCGATCCCTTCCGGAACAACTGCTTCAATCATTTCCTACGCAGCCCACGGCATCTCTCCGATCGCTAAAACCACCGGGCCATACGCGCAGCTGTTTAGAGGACTCGGCTTCACTGTGGTTTCAGCGCCAAAGAAGTTCGACACCTCCACACAGCCAAGAGAAGATTTCAGTTTCGTCAGCTACAACGATCTGCCAGCAACGCTCACTGCAGATGCCACCTTCTTATTGGCAGCGGGCAAAAAAGCCACCACGGCATTTACCTCGGATGAATCATTGGCCCAGCTGCCATCGGTGCAAAGCGGCAGCGTCTTCCCGCTCACCTCTCCCCACCTTCTGGACTACTACGCAGCCCAGAAAATCTTGGACTATTTCGAACACGATTTTCCAGGTCTGAGCTCTTCTGAGCTCGAGTAGCAGCATCCTTTGAAGTCAGTACATTCGATATCACGCCACAACACGGACCATCCACAACTATACGGTCGGCCCCACTGCCTATAGTTCAAGGCAGAGCACCTTCTAGCTCAAGCACCGGCCACTTTAGGAGTAGTACTACCGCATGCGTTCGCTGCGTCGCACCTTATCTTTGTTCGTCCTCGTATCCACTCTGGCTCTAAGCTCGTGTTCTTCATTGGAAACCATGGAGTTCCCGCCCCTGCCTGATGCGCAAGCCGCACCTACCCCAAGCACCGCGGAGCAAGGTGATATCTACGCGGAATCCCTTGAACTGCTCAATGAGGTTACGGTCAAAGGCCGCGCACCGAAAACCGGTTACGAAAGAGCGGAGTTCGGCAAGGGATGGAAAGATCCGGACCGCAATGGATGCGATGCCCGCAACGACATCCTCTCGCGCGATTTAGTGGACGTGACCTATAAATCGGCCAAGCGGCCCTGCGTTGTATTGAGCGGAAAGTTCGATGATCCCTACACTGGCAAGACCATCGACTTCAAGCGCGGCCAGGGCACGAGCACCGCAGTGCAAATCGACCATGTTGTCGCCCTGTCCGACTCTTGGCAAAAGGGCGCGCAGCGCTGGGATGCCGACACCCGCTTGGAATTTGCCAATGATCCGCTGAACCTGCTGGCTTCCGATGGCCCAACCAATGCTTCCAAGGGCGATAAGGACGCGGCATCATGGTTGCCGCCCAACAAGAGTTTCCGATGCGCCTATGTCTCGCGACAGACCCAGGTAAAAGCAAAATACGACGTTTGGATGACCAAGGCAGAGCACGCTGCGATCGGGAACATCCTGAAATCCTGCATCTAGCAGCCAAGCAGCTTCACCGCGATCCATGGCCGCACGCAGCACAACGCAAGGAAACATCCGCCTTAAGGCTTATCGTCAAATCGATGGACTTGTGGCAAGATGGATGTTATTCAACACGTTAGCGATTATGTTCTGCGATGGTTTGGCCTAATCCTCTACTGCAAGGGCGCATGATGAAGACACGAGTTCCCGGAGTCCTCCTACTGGTTTCCAGCGTGTGCATCTTCACCTTTGCGCTGACCGCCACACAGCGTGGTGCAGCCACTGCCTGCTGGGTAGTCTCCGCCCTCATGTTCATTGGAGCAGCCATGCTGCTGCTGAGTGCGATTCTTGGAACCTCTTCCGTCACCGCAGGAGACCCGCCGCAAAAGCGTCAGCAGTAGCTGCCTGCCTCTTTCACCAGAAGCAACCTCTCGGCCTACGGCTGGGAGGTTGCTTCTGTTGAATAACCGACAGAACTTGTACCTCTGCACCTAAATTTAACGCCAAAGCATCGACAGGTTCATTCAGATGAATTTAACGCCAAAGCATCGACAGGTTCATTCAGATGCGATAGACATATGTTTTGTCACACTCGTCACTTTTAGGAGTACCCATGTCTGCATTCAGGCAGATAAGAAAACTCGGCCTCGCTTCGCTGGCAACGATCTCGCTGGCCGCCACCGGTGCCGCAACAGCTCAGGCTACATCCACCGAGAGCGCTTCCCTGTCCCCAGCGGCGGGTACCGAAGCCGTCACCGTGGATCTAGTTGGCATCAATGACTTCCACGGCCGCATTTCCGCTGACAGAAGCTCCGCAGGCGCTGCAGTACTATCCGGTGCTGTGGATGAGATGCGCGCAGAAAACGAAAACACCCTCTTCGTCTCTGCCGGCGATAACATCGGGGCCTCGACCTTCGCTTCCGCTTCACAGGACGACGAACCAACCATCGCTGCCCTGGGGGCTGGCGGCCTGGATGTTTCGGCGGTAGGTAACCACGAGTTCGACAAGGGCTTCGCGGATCTGACCGGGCGCGTCATCGAAAGCTACACCGATTCCTCCGGCGAAAACGGCGGAGACTTCGCTCTGGGTGCCAACGTCTATGAAAAGGGCACCACTACTCCTGCCCTCCAGGAATACGCGATCCGCGAGGTCTCCGGTGTCTCCGTGGGATTCATTGGCACCGTTACCGAAGACATGCCATCGCTGGTTTCCCCGGCGGGCATTGCCGACCTGGATTTCGGTAGCGAACTGGAAGCAGCGAACCGTGTAGCTGCGCAGCTCTCCGATGGCGATGAAGCGAACGGAGAAGCTGACGTAGTGGTACTGCTGACCCACAACGGTTCCGCTGGCGATCAGTGCGCAGATATTGCCGCAGAGGACAGCACCTATGGCAAGCTCATTCGCGAGGCCAGCAACGAGATTGACGCGATCTTCTCGGGCCACACCCACCAGTCCTACGACTGCGAAATCGCGGACCGCCCGGTTGTCCAGTCCCACCAGTACGGCACCACCTTGGGCAAGGTTTCCTTGCAGGTAGATCCCGAGACTGGCGAGGTCACCGAGGCCGCTACCGAGCGCATCGCCTTGGCCACCGAGGTTGCCGACGGCGATTGGGTGGGCAACTTCGACGCCAATGCCGAGGTCGCAGAGATCGTTAGCGCCGCTGAAGCCGAGGCTGAAGTGGTCGGCAGCGTGAAGATCGGCGCTATTTCTGAAGACATCCTGCGTGGTGGCGAAGAGCCCGGCCAGGACCGTGGCGTTGAATCCACCCTGGGCAACACCGTAGCCGACATCCACCTATGGGCTACCTCGAATGAAGACTTCGCCAGCGAACCTGCCGAGATCGCTTTCATGAACCCAGGCGGCCTGCGTGCCGACCTGCTCTACGGCGAGGACGGCACAGTGTCCTACAAGGCCGCAGCCGAGGTCCAGCCATTCGCCAACACCCTCATCACCTTCAACCTCACCGGGGCGCAGATCCGCGAGGCCCTGGAGCAGCAGTGGCAGCCCGCAGGATCGGAGCGCAACAAGCTGCACCTGGGTATTTCCGAGGGACTCTCCTACACCTACGTCGAGGAGGCCGCCCAGGGCGAGCACATCAAAGACATCGATTTCCAGGGCGAGCCACTGGACGAGGAAGCGACCTTCCGTGTCGCAGCCAATGCCTTCCTGGCCACCGGTGGCGATAACTTCGCTGCGTTCGCAGCCGGGACCGATCATGCTGACTCCGGCCAGATCGATTTGGACGCTACCGTGAACTACTTCAAGGCACACGACGTTGTTGAGCCGGCTCCACTGGGCCGCGCGGTCCTGCAAGAGCCTGACGCACCAACGCAGTCGCCGGATCCTTCAGATGACCCAACCGGGGATCCAACCGATTCGCCGGAACCATCTGAAGATGCAACCGAGGACGCGACCGAAGGACCATCCAGTTCGCCAGAGCCAACTGAGGACGCGACTGGGTCCCCTGACTCGACTGACGAGCCAAAGGATGAGCAGAAGGATGATTCCAAGAACCGGGACACTGAAGATCTAGCCGATACCGGATTCGGCACCAGCTGGATCGGCATCGTCGCTGGTGTGGTTGTCCTGGCAGGCATCGCCTTGGTACTGGTACGCCGTTTCGGCAACAAGGCCGGCCGCTAAAGTCCGCTGGCAAAGGCAAAGGGAAGAACCAAGAGGTTCTTCCCTTTGCCTTTGTCCCAATAAATTAGTCGATGACCAATTCGCCCATGGAATCCCAGCCTTCGCCGTCTACCTTGCGGGAAACGATCTTCGGGGTGGAGACCAGGTGTGGTCGCATGGACTCAAGGCCGGCAGCGAAGTGAGCGGAGTTCACGTGGTTCGCGGCGGCCTCGTCATCACGGAAGGCCTCAACCAGGACGAATTCGTTGGGGTCTTCGACGCTCACGGACCAATCGAAGAAGATGTTGCCCTCTTCGGCGCGGGTTGCCGCGGTGAATTCAGCGACATGGCCCATGAAGTTCGGGGTGGATTCTGGCTTTACTTGGTATTTAACAACGATGAAGTACATGTCTCTAGTCTAGGGTTCCCTCGTTAATTGTGCCTTGCAAACGGATGTATTCTTTGTCCCTTTGGGGCATGCCGTCGACCACTAAATCGTACGAATCCTCGATGAGCTCACGCATCAGGTGCGGGTCGAGTCCTGGACGAACGGAATTCCAGTGCTTCTTATTCATGTGATAGCCCGCGGTAATCTGCGAATGCTCGCTGCGTTGCTGGTCTGCCAGGGCAGGTTCGCACTTCAGATTCAGCACCAATTCACCGTGCAGGTGCATGAGCAGCCCAAATATTTTGCCTTTGCTCGGATCCCTGCCCGCCACCTTGAATACGGTGCTGTCGGGGCCGAAGGGGTAATCGGCGTAAGCGCACGGCATGCTCAGGCACAGCTGCGCCCACGCATTTTCCAATTCTTCTTGACCAGCTGTTTCTGCCATCAATGCCTCACTACCGAAATGGGTACTCGATCTTAGGGCAGGTATCCATCACCACGTCCAATCCCGCTGCCTTCGCCCGTTGGGCAGCGGCTTCGTCAATGACGCCCAGCTGCAACCACACCGCTTTCGCACCCACGGCGATGGCTTGGTCAACGATGTCCCCCACCTTGGAAGAGTTCACGAAGCAATCCACCACATCAATGGGTCCGGGAATATCGGCAAGCTTCGCAAACCCCGGTTCACCCATGACAGTTTCCGCGCCCAACGACACCGGAATAACCTGCATCGACAGTTCATCGCGCAAGAAACGAGCGATGGACGGAGCCACGCGAGCTGGGTTATTGGTCAGCCCGACAACCGCCCAGCGTCCAGGTGTGCTCAACAGCCTGCGGATCGTTCCCGAATCATTTACGTGGTGCGTGTCCATGCACGACACCATACCGCTTTGCTGGAGCTTTTGGCGTCAGGGTACTGGAGAAAGGCCAGTGGCCAGGACCCATCCATGCCACTGGCCGTTCAAGCTTTTGGAATTCAGTACTGCAGCTGACCTGCTTTCGACGTGGCTGCCGCACTGTTCTGCGAGAAAGCCCTGCGGTGCTTGGCTGCCGGATGATGCGCGGGCAGGTAATCGCCACGGCCGAAGACCTTGTGACGCAGGCTGCCGTCTGCATATTCGCCCTGGGCCAGGCCGCGGCGGCGCAGTTCTGGCAGCACTCCGTCAATGAAGTTGTCGTAGGAGCCGGGAAGAACATGGTTCATCACATTCAGGCCATCGATGCCGGCATCCTGCCAGTGTTCAAGCTCATCGACAATTTGCTCCGGGGTTCCCACAATCTGCTGTGCCTTGGCACGGTAATAGGCCAAGTCGCGCAGGGTTGGATTGCCGCCCGGCACCGAAGCGCGGGCTGCTTCCAGTACTCCCTGCGCGCCCTCGGTCTGGATCTGGCCGATCGGGGTGTCCAGGTCCAGTCCGCCCAGATCCACTCCGATGCCGCCGCCAATGTGCGCAATGATGGCGTCCAAATCCAGATAATCGTCGTATTCGGCTTCCAGTGCCTTGGCTTCAGCTTCGGTGGAACCGACGACAAAGGACAATCCGGCAAAGACCTTGATGTCTTCGCGTTCGCGTCCGGCAGCAGCAAGATGCTCGATCAGCTGGGAATTCTTCTTCGCCACGTACTGGGCGTGCGGGGCAAAGAGGAAAGTCGCCTCGGCGTGGGTGGCCGCGAACTGCGAGCCGCGAGCCGAGGAACCAGCCTGGAAAAGGAACGGGGTGCGCTGGGCACTTGGCAGTGCCAGGTGCGGACCATCGATGGAGTAGTAGTCGCCACGGTGGTTGATCTTGTTGACCTTGGCCGGATCTGCGTAGACACCGGAAGCCTTGTCGGCCAGCAGGGCATCGTCTTCCCAGGAACCCTCCCACAGCTTGTAGGCGGCATCCACGTATTCTTCGGCCCAGCCGTAGCGGTCATCGTGCCCGACCAGTTCCTTCCCGCCGAAATTGCGGTGCGCGTTTTCCAATACACTGGTGACGATATTCCAGGCCACACGCCCCTGCGACAGGTGGTCCAGGGTGGAGATCTGCCGGGCGAATTGGAACGGGTGGGATTGGATGACCGAGCTGGTCATCGCCAGGCCGATGTCCTTGGTGCTGGCGGCCAATGCCGAGAGCAGAACCAGCGGATCATGGCTCGGGACCTGCAGCCCCTTGCGCACGTGCGATGCCCAGCCGCCCTCATGCTCGCCGTACAGGCCGACAACGTCGGCAAAGAACAGCGAATCGAACTTTGCATCTTCCAGCTTCTTGGCCAGATCAACCCACAGTCCCAGCTCATTGAACCGATGCTGTTGCGCTGCCGGGTGGCGCCACATTCCTCCAAGGATGTGGCTGGAGGTGTTCATCAAGAAGGCAGAAAGCAGCAAACGCGGGCGTTCGTTGAAGGTACCCATGATTATTTTCCTGCCTTTGCTTCGCCGATCGAGTTCAGACCGGTTGGAATGGTGCCGTTGATGAAGTAGTCGCCCACCGAGCGTGCCTTGAAGGCCACGGGGTTGTGGGTGGCCACCGTGCGGGCATTGCGCCAGAAGCGGTCCAGCGATTTCGAAGTCGATACTGCCGAGGCACCGGTGACGTCGAAGATTTCGCTGGTGGCATCGAGAATCAGTTTTGGAGTCGCCACGTGCGCTTGCTGCACTGCAAGCTCCGCACGCAGGTAGGCAGCCTGCGGATCCAGTCCCAACTCCTCATCCACCGCTGAGTCCAATTCCCTGGCAGCGGTGACCACGATGCACTCGGCAGCGAAGACATTAGCCGCCAAACGGCCGACAAGTTCCTGGATCTGCGCATCATCCTTGAACAGTGCGCCGGACCCGGTGTTGAATGTTCGCGTGCGGTTGGCAACGATGTCAGCTGCGGCATTGCGGGCCCCCTTGCCGATACCTGCCAGCACGGCGAGCAAGCACAGCTGGAAGAAGGCAGGTTCGAGGGTGGAAGCTACCTTGCGCTGAATGATGTTGGCTTCTTCCACCGCAACGTTAGTGAATATCGCTGTACCGGTACCGGTCAGCGGCTGGCCGAATCCATCCCAATCGTCAAGGATCTCCACGCCTTGGGCATGGCGATCAATGATGGCGTATTGGCGCCCCTCGACACCATCGGTCGTCGCCATGACCACTACCCAATCGGCGAAGATCGAGCCAGTGGTGTAGTACTTTTCGCCGCGTAGCACCCAGCCTTGTTCGGTCTGGACCAGTTTGGTATTGGTAGTGCCCAAAGCGTTGCCGTCTCGTTCAGTGGCGGCGTTGCCGAAAATTTCTCCGGCCAGCACACGCGGGAACCAGCGGTCCTGGAATTCTGCGGGCTGCAGGGAAATGGTTTCGACAAAGGAGAAGTGGCTGCGCAGCAGGTGCGCCACATTCGAGTCCGCCGCGGCCAGCTCGATCAGCAAGCGGAACAGATGCTCGTGGCTGATTGGCGAACCGCCATGGCTTTCTGGCACACGCACGGTGGTGAAACCGGCATCTTTGAGCCATTGCACCTGCTCGAAAGGCAGGATGCGGTTCTGCTCGCGTTCGCGGCTTCCGTCAGCAATTCTGGCAAAGACTGGTTGGAATCGCTCGAGAAGTTCCTGGTAGCGGCTTTCGATTGCGGCCGTGGCGATAATCGTCATTGGTTCTCCCTGCAGGACGTCGATGCTTTGAGTAGAGGAGTCAGAAAATGTGGCGGCCCCACAACGCCGAAAATCACCGTCGTGGGGGCCAAGGGCCTACTTATTCCAGGTGGCGAAGTCCGCTTCAAGATCGCGATCCCATGGAGTGCCCAACGCACCGTCGAGGTAGCTCGCGTACCATTCGCGCACCTCGTCGGAGTGGTAGGCCTCTTCCAGCGCCTTGCCCTTTTCGGTGTCCGTAAACCCTGGCTTTGCGCCGATGATATTGATGTACGGAAGCGCTTCCTCTTCCTCTTCAAAGAGCAGTGCATCCTTCGGGGCCAGCCCGATCTCGGCGCCGAGCCGGGCGAAGAGGAACCCGGCATCCACGTCAGGCAGGGTCTTGGAGAGCGACTGCTGATCTACCTCAACGAATTTGAGGCCCTTGGGGTTCTCCAGGATGTCGTTCTGCGACAGGTGGATCACGCTCTTGCCCTCGGCGACCTTCAGGACACCGGCCTTATCCAGCAGGGCCAACGCGCGTCCGTTGTTGGCGGTATCCACCGGCAATGCGATGGTCGCGCCGTTGGGAAGCTCTTTGATGTCGTCGTATTTCTTCGAGTACACTCCGGCAGGTGAACTGTACATGTAGAAGGCCGGCTCCACGTCGACGTTCTGGTCCTTCTTGAACTGTTCGAGGTAGGCGCCGTGCTGGAAGAAGTTGGCGTCGTATTCGCCATTGGACACCACGTGGTTCGGCTGCACGATGTCGGTGACATAGGTCGCTTCCAGGGTCCAGCCCTTTTCGGCCAGCAGTTTCTGGGCGATTTTGGTTGGTTCCTGGGATGGGGCCGATTCGGTGACAATAACCTTGATGGTCTTGTCACCCGTGCCGGCTGCCTGTCCACCTGCCAGGCCGCAAGAAGACAGTGCGAGGATCGCGGCGGAGCCGGCGGCGAGAGTCAAGAAGGTGCGGCGAGAGAATGCCATGGTGTTGTCCTTTGCTGAAATGCGAGTTGAGCGGGTTCTGTGTTTAGCGCTTGTCGGCGGCGCGCGATAGCCGAGTTCCGAAGAATTGAACTGCATGCACCAGCAGGATCATCAGGACGATGGCCAGCAGCATGACTCCGGTTTCATAGCGGTAGTAGCCGTAGCGGATGGCGAAGTCGCCGATGCCGCCTCCGCCGACCAGGCCGGCCATGGCCGAATACGAGATGAAGCTGACGGTCATGATGGTGATGGAAGACAGCAGTGCGGGCTTGGCTTCGGTCAACAGCACTTCGCGGATGATCTGCCCCCGGGTGGCGCCCATGGCCTGCGCTGCTTCGACAACGCCATTGCCAAGCTGGCTGATGTTCTGCTCCACAAAGCGGGCGAAATAGGGGATCGCATTGATGGTCAGCGGCACGATAACCGCCGCGGTGCCGATGGTGGTTCCCACAACAAATCGGGTGAACGGGATGATGGCGATCAGCAGTATGAGGAATGGGAAGGAACGGATCGTATTGACCAGCCCGTCAACGATTCGGTGCAGTCGCGGACGTGGGCGCAAACCGTTGGGAGACATTGAGTACAGCCAAATACCCAGCGGGGTTCCCAGGAGAATCGCGATCGGGATGGAGACCAGCAGCATCGCAAAGGTCTGCGCCATGGCCACCCAGATTTCCGGGGCAAGTTCGATGATGCGGTCAAGGTTGAAAGCTGCTGCGCTGCCGTTGCTCGTGGCTAGCACTACTGTCGTGAAGTTCATTGGTAATCCAGGTTCTCTATACGCGGGCTACGGTGGCAGCGAGGGCTTGGGCCTGCTTGGGCTGGCGGGTCAGCGTGATTTCGTCACTGATCAGGTAGCGGCCGATTGGCGTCGTCGGTTCAAAGCTTGGTTCTTGCAGCGAGCTCAAGGCGAACTCTTCGACTACCGCTCCGTCTTCCATGACCGAAACCTTGTCGGCAATGGCTTTAATGACGTTCATCTCGTGGGTGACGATGACGGTGGTGATGCCAAGGCTGGCGTTGATGTCGCTGAGGTACTGCAGCACCGAGGTTGTCGTTCTTGGATCCACGGCACTGGTTGGCTCATCGCACAGCAGGACCTTGGGTTCGGTGACCAGCGCGCGGGCAATGGCGATGCGCTGTTTCTGGCCGCCCGAAAGCTGTCCAGGATAGGCGGTGGCCTTGTCAGCGAGGTCTACAATGGACAGCGCTTCCAGCGCGCGTTCACGGCGTTGCTTTTTCGGAACACCGGCGAACTTCAGATTCAGCTCGACATTCTGTTGCGCGGTGCGATTGTTAAGCAGGTTGAAGTGCTGGAAAATCATCCCGATTTCGTGGCGCTGCTTTCGCAGGTCTCCTTCACTGAGCCCGGTCAGCTCGACGCCGTCCACGATGACCTGGCCCGACGTGGGACGCTGCAGCAAATTGATATTGCGCAACAGCGTTGATTTGCCGGCACCGGAAAATCCGATAATTCCGTGGATGGTTCCGGCCTGGATTTCCAGTGAGACATCCTTGACGGCTGTGAATTGATCTTTGCTCTTGCCAAAAGCGGTCGTTACGTTTTCAAGACGAATCATCATCGCTCCCTTGGTGCGTGGTTGTGCGGAGCGTACCTCGCGAGAATCATCTGTGATCCACAGATTTTCCGTCGCGAAGTGAAAGTACTCCATCGGTCCTGGCTGTAGCACCGCTCCCTTTCGGGTGGTTGCTGCGACGTCGTTGAGCCAGATCTCTCAGTCGCTCTGGATGGTGTGTGTTCGGTTGTACGAGCCGAACAATTCAAGTCTGTAGTCCATGCCCGCAGGCCGGCAAGCGTTACTTCAATCGGCGTCATCAAGTCATAGTCCGGCCGGTTCCACATGGAAATCGCGCAACAATCCACGTAGCAATCTGACATATTTCGCTACTTTTCCCTTCTATGACGGAACCTTTGGAGTTCTGCCCCCGCTCGCTGACTTTCCCCAGCAATCATGGGTGGGGAATTCGGCGATGCCTTCGATGGTTGTAGTGGATTGCAGACCAACGAGAGGACCTCATGAAGATCGCAATTACCGGTGCCACCGGACAGCTTGGAAATCTAGTCATCGACGCATTGCTGGCTCGTGGGGCGAATGCCGCTGACCTGGTCGCCATTGGCCGCTCCGAGCAGAAGCTGGAACCGCTGGCGGGCAAAGGCTTGGAAACCCGCGTTGCCGATTACAACGCCCAGCCAACTCTGGTGTCCGCACTCGAAGGCGTAGACAAGCTGCTGCTGATCTCGGCCAGCAAAGTAGGCCAGCGCGTCGCCCAGCACGAGAACGTCATCAACGCAGCCAAGCACATGGATGTCTCGCTGATCGCCTACACCTCCATTGCCAACGCCCTGACCGGCGGCATGAAGCTCGCCGACGAGCACATCGCCACCGAGCGCCTGCTTGCCGGATCCGGCATCGACTACGTGCTGTTGCGCAATGGGTGGTACATCGAGAACTACACCGACCAGCTGATGGGCTACCTCAACAGCGGCATGGTGCTCGGTGCAGCGGGCGAGGGCAAAATCAGCGCTGCCGCCCGTGCCGATTATGCGGAGGCCGCTGCGGCCGTGCTGCTTTCCGATGAGGACCAGAACGGCAATATCTACGAGCTGGGCAGCGACAAGCCATTCACCCTCGCCCAGCTTGCTGGCGCTGTTGGCGCCGCCGCCGGCCAGGACATCGCCTACCAGGAGATGGATCCCGAACAGCTGGAAAAGATCTACGCTGATGCTGGCGTCCCCGGACCATTCGCGCACATCCTCGTCGATACCGACATGCGCATTCGAGAAGGAGCGCTGGAGGTGAACTCCGGGGAGCTGGCCAAGCTGATCGGCCGCACCCCAGCCTCCTTGGGCAAAGTCATCAAGGACAACCTGAACAAGTAGCCCATTCGGAATCGGGTTCCAGCGGGCAGGCATTCGCGGCGATCAAGGCCGTGGTGCCTGCCCGCTGCTTTAAAGCGTCATAACCAAGAATATTCGCGCGACCAGGGCGAAATTGCCGCGCAAACCCATAGTGCCGCGTGTCACAACCGTGCGGCGAGTTCCCGCTCCCGTAAATTTGCGCATACTTCATCCCCACCTCCAGAGGAGATCAAAGTATGTCACGAGCACGTTTAAGGTCAGTTGCCTGCGCGGCCGCCCTTGCCTTGGGCCTGGGAGCTTTCTCGGCCTTCCCGGCGAGCGCGGAACCACGACACACCCAGAAGGACCCGACTGCTGTCGGAACTGGTGGCGCAGTCTCTTCGGTAGACCCGGAGGCCACCGCTGCCGGCATCGAAGTCCTGCGCAAGGGAGGCAACGCCGTCGATGCGGCCGTGGCAACCGCAGCAGCACTCGGCGTCACCGAACCATATAGCGCAGGCATTGGCGGTGGCGGATACTTCCTCTACTACGATGCGAAGTCGGGCAAGGTCAGCACCATCGACGGCCGCGAAACCGCACCGGCAGGCATTGCGCATGATGCATTCATCGATCCTCAAACCGGCGAGCCGTACAACTTCACCCCGGAACTGGTCACCAGTGGCGTGGCCGTGGGCGTGCCCGGGACCTTGGCCACGTGGCAGCGCGCACTGGATAATTGGGGTTCGCAGAATCTGAAGCAGGTTCTGCGGCCGGCGACCCAGATCGCCTCACGCGGCTTTGTCATTGATGAGACGTTCCGTGAACAGACCTTGGATAACAAGGAACGATTCGCCGCGTTCACCTCCACGAGCGACTTGTTCTTGCCCGGCGGAGATGCCCCGGAGGTCGGGAGCATTTTCAAGAATCCGGATCTCGCACACACCTACCGGATGCTGGCCAAGCAAGGCCTCCAGGGATTCTATGAGGGCGAATTGGCTGCCGAAATCGCCCAAACGGTGCAGGCTCCGCCAAAGAGCGAAGACACCGCCCTCCCGGTTCCCGCAGGGCAGCTGGGCACCGCCGACCTGGCCGGCTACGAAGTGGTGGAGCAGGCACCAACTAAGGTGGACTACCGGGGCTATGACGTCTTCGGCATGGCTCCTTCGTCCAGTGGCGGAACGACCATCGGCGAATCGCTGAACATTCTGGGCGAGTTCGATTTGCCAGCTATGGAAGCACCCGATGCGTTGCATCATTATTTCGAGGCAACTGCGCTCGCCTACGCTGATCGCGGCAAGTACGTCGGCGACCCCGCTTTCACCAGCGTCCCGACCCAGACGCTGACGGACAAATTATTCGGTACGGATCGTGCTTGCGCCATTGATCCGGAGCAGGCTGCAACGAAGCCGGTCGCTCCGGGCGACCTTGAAAACTATGATGGCCAATGCCCCGCTGCCACCAGCGAACCGGTAAAAGAGCAGGATACGGAAAACATCTCCACCACCCATTTGTCGGTCGTGGATCGTTGGGGCAATGCCGTTTCCTACACTTTGACCATCGAGCAGACCGGTGGCTCGGGCATGGTGGTTCCCGATCGCGGATTCTTGCTGAACAACGAGCTGACCGATTTCTCCACGGTGTACGACCCGACGGATCCGAACCGCATTGAACCTGGCAAGCGCCCACGTTCCTCGATGGCTCCAACCATTGTCTTGCAGGACGGCGATCCGGTGCTGGCCATCGGTTCCCCCGGCGGTTCAACCATCATCACCACGGTTCTGCAGACCCTGGTGAACCGCATCGACCTGGGCATGAGCATCAGCGAAGCCATCGCCGCTCCGCGTGCTTCCCAGCGCAATACGGCCGCTGTCACCGCGGAACCGGAGTTTATCGAAGCCCACGGTTCCGCGCTTGAAGCCTTCGGCCACAAGCTCACGCCAGCTGGCGATTCCTTTACTCCGCAGGCGGAAATCGGAGCGGTTGAAGCGGTGGAAATCGCTGCCGATGGCACGCTCACCGCAGCGGCCGAGCCCACCAGGCGCGGAGGCGGTTCAGCCATGGTGCTGAAGCCGACCGAATAGGCCCGCAGGCAAACGACGGCCCCCGGCAACTTCATTGG
>NZ_JBOGEG010000027.1:0-50624 GCF_050701915.1 Glutamicibacter sp.
ACCGGGTTCGGTTTGCCCGCCACTGCTGTCTTAAGCTGGAACAATGAACACCATGCATTCTCGCAAGCTCATTCTGATGCGCCACGCCAAAGCCGACTACCCGCTGGGCGTCGCGGATCACGACCGGCCGCTGGCAGCCCGCGGGCACCGCGAAGCTCCAGCCGCCGGAGCTTGGCTTGTGGAGAATGGCCTGATTCCGGACTACATCATCTGCTCCGACGCGCTGCGTGCGCGCTCCACCTGCGCCTGGGTGCTTTCCGAGCTCGGCGAGAAGGGTCCGACCCCCTACGTCGACTCGCGCATCTTCACCGCGGGTGTCTCGCAGCTGTGCTCCATCATCAATGAAGTTCCGGATACGGTCAGCAGCCTGCTGGTGATCGGGCACCAGCCGGTGCTCCAGGAATTGGCGCTGCGCTTGGCGGCCATGGACTCGGATGAAGAGGCCGTTTACGAGCTGGCGATGAACTATCCAACCCTGGGAACCACGGTGCTGGAAACCAAGCATCCGTACTCGCATCTGGATGCCCGTGATGCGCGCGTCACACATTTCATCGCACCTCGGCCTGCATGAGAGAAGTCTCATCAAGTTTTTTCTAATGCACTAGTCAGCCTGTAAATAAGCGATGATCTGCCTTTATGAGAAGCAGATGATAGGCCTCTCATCGAATACACCTCGTCGGCTCATGAACCGTTCACTTTCAGTTAACCATTGCTCGTTTCACTGGGAATTGTTGGCAGCACGGCCAGCACCGGGAAACCGCAACGGCGGGCCGGAAACAGTGAAAGAGGAACAGGGCAAATGGCCATCATCGCAGAATCGCTTCCAACGCAGACCCCCGCAGCGCGCAATGAAGTGCAGCCGCAGATCGATGCACAGCGCGCCCGCACCATCCGCGCCGCCTACACCACCCGCTTCGTCGCAGCCGAGCTGCAGCGCAATCCGCAAGATTTCGAGATCGTGCGCCGCGCGAACATGGTGCCACGTGCCGGCGACGTCGTGATTGCTGCCGTGACTGAGCTAGGCAAGCACACGCGCCTGCAGTCCCCGGTTTCCCGCCGCCAGCTGATGTTCGTCGGCCAGGAAATCATGGTTGCCTACGGCAACCGTTACGCACCAGACCAGTTCCTGGCCCATGTGCCGGATAACCTGGGTCCATGCCAGCTGGTTGCCGGCGGCGGCGTAGCCAGCGAAGTCATCGAACAGCACGCCTCGATCGATATGGCGACACAGCTCCAGCCGGCCGGCTTGCTGATGCGCCACGGCAAGGTCGTGAACCTGGCGGACTTCGCTCCACTGAGCATCGAGAACGAATCGCCGCGCGCAGCGCAGGTTGAAGCCCCGCGCCCGCCGGTGATCGCAGTACTGGGCACCTCGATGAACTCCGGCAAGTCCACCACCCTGGGGTGCCTGGTCAACGGACTGGTCAACTCCGGCATGGAAGTTGCCGCCGGCAAGGCTACCGGCACGGGTGCCGGCAATGACCCGAACCTGTTCACCGATGCCGGCGCCTTCAGCGTCTGCGACTTCACCGACTTCGGCTTCCCGACCACCTACCGCCTGGACTACGAAACCGTGCGCGACCTGCTGGTGGCGATGATCCGTGAGCAAAGCGCCACCGGCGCAGACGCAGTGGTCATCGAGATCGCCGACGGGCTGTTCCAGGGGGAAACTTCCCGCTTGCTGCTCGACCCGATCTTCGCCGAGCACGTAGACCGCGTGCTGTTCAGCGCCCAGGACGCCCTGGGCGCCCAGGCCGGCGAGCGCATCCTGCGCGAAGCAGGCCTGGACGTTGCCGCGGTTTCCGGGGTTCTCACGGCCTCCCCGCTGGCTGCGATGGAAGCGCAGGCGCAGCTGGCCACCCCGGTAATCGGCACCTTCGACCTGTGCCAGGCCGAGGTTGCCGCTGCCCTGCTGCCAACCCGCTAGGAGCCAAGATGCTGGACCAGAAGATCGCCGTTGCGCCGCCGGCGCAGCCTGGGCGCCTGCCGCCACTGGTAGCGCCCGGGCGGCGGATGCTCCTGGCCGGACTGCTCAGCCTGGGCATTCTCGCTGGACTGCTCTCGATTGCCATTGGCTGGCTGATCGGGCAGCTCTCGGCCAGCATCAGCCTGGGAGCTCTTGGCGCGGTATCGGGCTTGGTGGGATGCTTCTTCCTGGCCAAGTACGCTGAACGGGTGCTGGCCGAGAAGCTTGGCCAGCATTATGTGGCCCAGCTGCGCCGCGGGCTGGTCACCCACGCCTTGCGCAGTGCGCGCGGTCCGTCCATGGGCATCACCATTGCCCGTTCCACCAACGACCTGTCCTCGATCCGCAACTGGATTGTGCAGGGCATGGTCCCGCTGGTAGCCGGCTTGCCATTGCTGATTGTCAGCGGTGCGGGCCTGTGGTTCCTGCATCCGCTATTGGCCCTCAGCTTGGCCGCGACCCTGGTGCTCGAGTGCATCTTGCTGGCGGCCTTGGCCGGGGGAACTTTCCTGAGCGCCAGGACCCTGCGCCGGCACCGTGGAAGCCTGGCCTCGCGCATTGCCGATACCGTGGCCGCCCGTACCGCGATTGCGGCCGGCGGCGGCGTGGAGCGTGAAGTGCAAAGGGTGCAGGACTCTTCGCAGAAGGTGATCGATGCTTCGGTGCATCGCGCCCGGTTCGCCGCAGCCCTGCGTGGCGGGGCGCTGGCCATTCCGCTGTTGGGCACCGCGCTGGTTGTGGCGGCAGCCTCGATGGCGCAGCTTCCGCCAGCGGCCGTGGCGACCGCCCTGACGCTGATGGGAATTTGCGCGGGAACCCTGGGCGAGTGGGGCCGCGTGGTGGAATATCGGCAGAATTACAAGGCGGGCCGGCGAATTATCGCTCCGCTGCTGGCCGAGCAGGACCGCTGGCGGGCCCGCGAAGAATCCCCGGCAAGCACTCGCGATGCCAAGGAGCTGATGCTTCAGCCTTCCTCGGTGCGCATCCAGGTGCCTGCAGGGATGGCGGACCAGTTTTCCACGCTGCGGGCCCAGCCCGGCGAGCGAATTGCGCTGCGCGGAAGCCAGAGCCAATGCGCGGCGTTGCTTTCGGCCATCGCAACCGGCAGCCTGGTGCACGGTGCCGACCCGCAGGCCGGGGTATGGATCGCCGAGGGGCGCAGCGAGGACCTGCCTGCTACGGGCCGCCGCAAGCTCGTGGGCTCCGCATTGGAATCCATGGTTCCCGAGCGCGGAAGCGTCGCCCGTGCGCTGCGGTATCGCCATCCGGGCGCTTCGCTGCGCAAGGCCGTGGCGCTGGCTGAAACCTGCGGCTTGAAGATGGCCGATTTGCCCGGTGGAGAAGAGACCCGCTTGCGTCGAGGCGGTGAACCGCTGAGCTCCGGGCAGCAGGCGTCGTTGCTGGTGGCACGAGCGCTCTTGCGCGAACCGCCGTTGCTGGTGGTCGATTCGCTGCTGGCCCGCTTGCCTGATGACGCCTATGGCGACGTGGCCGAACTGCTCAACGGCTATCCCGGGGTGCTGCTCTTCAGCGCCGGACTGCCCGGCATCAGGGAAACCGCCAGCTGGGAAGCGCAGGCCTAGGAACCAGCTGCCGGCCGGGTAGCGCGAAGCCCATCCACGGTGAGCAGCACGGCACGCACCGTTTGCCCGCGATCCAGGCCGGTCTGCCCCGAGGCGCGCATCCGGGCGGTAAACAAGGCGGCACCGAAAATGCTGGTGGCTACCGATAGCTTCTGGTCCGGTTCGAGCACGACGAGGCGTTCGAGGACCTCGATGATCAGCCCGGTCACCTGCGTGTGCAGCGGGGTGTCGGCGAAGGCATTGGTGGTGTCCGCGCTCAGCTGCTCCTGCATCCACAGGTGGGCGAAGGATGGGTAGCTGGCCACGAAGTCCATGGAGAATTCCAGCATCTGTCTCAGCGCAAGGTAGGGGTCTTCCCCGGCTGCCGCTCGTGCCAGTTCGCCCATCAGCTTGTGCGCGCCGTAGCTGAGGATCTGGCTGACCAGCTCGTCTTTGGAGCCGAAGTTGTAGTAGACCGTGCCCTTGGAAACGCCGGCCGCGGCCGCGATCTCGTCCACCGAGACGGACTCGGGGGAGCGCGAACCGAGCAGCTGCATGGCCGCTTCGAAGAGCTTCTCCTTCGAATCCGTGGCCCGCACACGGCGGCGTTGGCCCGTTGGCGTCGTCATTCTTTCAGCTCCGGTTGCAGTGTCTTCAAGCTCCAGGTCTTGTTCTTGCGTACCGCAAGCATACTTAAGACTAGTCCAATGGCGGTGTAGAGCAGCAACGAGCCGGCAACCGATGGCAGCACTCCAAGATCCGCGCCGTACATCAGGTGGCGCATGCCGATCACCACATTGCTCATTGGCAGGATCCGGTGCAGCAGGTGCAGCGAATCAGGCAGGGTTTCCCAGGGGAAGGTGCCGCCGGAGGTGACCAGTTGCAGGACCATCAGTACCAGCACCACGAACTTTCCAGCGGTGCCCAGCAGCGCGAAGCAGCCTTGGATCAGCGCACTGAAGCACAGGGCAGAACAGGCCAGCAACGCCCAGATCAGCCATGGGTGGGCGGCATGCAGTCCCAGCCCGAAACGCACCACCGCGTAGAGCAGGCTGGTTTGCAGCACTGCGATGGCAGCGAACGGCAACCAGCCGCCGATGGAGATTTTCCAGTTGCTGCCGTTGGACGCCAGCGCGCGCTTGGTCATCGGCCGCATTACCTGGGTCAGGATCAGCACGCCGATAAAGGTCGCCAGGGTCATGAAGAAGGGGGCAAGTCCCTCGCCATAAGCCTGCGCTTCGGCCTGCTTGCTATTCGAGACGGCTACCGGATTGCCGATGACATCGGCCAGTTGCTCGCTGGTGGACTCATCGGGGTTCGGAACCTCCCCGGTGCCGTCCTTCAGCCCGGTGGCTAATTCATCTGAACCTTCTTGAAGGTCATGGGTCCCGTCCGAGAGTTCGCCGACACCATCGGAGAGCTGCACCAGTCCGTCGTGCAGGGATCCGGTGCCGGCGAGCAGCGTGCCGGCGCCCTGATCCAGCTGGCTTGCGCCGTCAGCCGCGTCGGTGGCGCCATTCAATGCGGCCTGCTGGCCCTCGGCCAGGGTCCTTGCCCCGGTGTTGGCATCGGCGGCACCGGAGGCGAGCTTCGCCGAGCCTTGGGCTGCCGAGTCGATGCCCTTCGCGAGTGCAGGCATGGCGTTATCCAGCGCCTTGGTGCCATCAGCAAGGGTGCCCAAGCCGGTGGCCAGTTGCTGGTTTCCTTCGGCTACCTGCGCCGATCCGTCGGCAAGGGTATGCAGCTGCGTTTGCAGGGTAGATAACTCGGTATTGACCTGGGTAACTTTGGTATCCAGGGCATTGCTGAGCGTGGAATTCTCCACGCTTTGGCTGACCGTGCCCTGGATGGAATCGGCCTGCTCCTGGGTGAGCGCGCCACTGCTGACCAACTGGTCCAGGCGCTGCTGCGTATCTTCCTTGACGCTATCCAGCTGCGTTTTGGTGTTGGCCTGCAGCTGGTCGATTACCGAGATGGCCTCATCTGCCGTGCTGGCCAATTGCTGATTGCCGTCTGCGACCTGCTGCGAACCGGCAGCCAGCTGATCGGCGGCCTCTTTGGCGCTGGCGGCGCCCTTGTCCAGCTTCGAGACGGAACCGGGAAGCGCTTTGGTCTGCGTCTTCAAGGTGTGCAGCCCATCGCTTAGCTCTTTGCTGCCGTCGGCCAGCTGCGCGGTGCCTTTGGCCAATTCGGCGCTGCCGTCGCGCAGCTGGGTTTGGCCGTCGACGAGTTGGCCCAACCCGCCGGATAGTTCGGCGGTGCCATTCTTCAGGGTTTTGGTGCCCGAGTTCAGCTCGGTGCTGCCATCCACCAGCTTGGTGGTGCCATCGGCCAAGGTGACGACGCCATCGCCGAGGCGCAGGGTGCCATCGTAGAGCTGCCCGGCGCCGTCTGCGGCTTCACCCATCGAATCGTGGATGTCCACGAATCCCGCGATCATCGCCGAAGCCGTTTCGGTTCCCACTTCCTGGGCGACCGAGGTGCGCACCGTGGTAGCCAGCGTTTTGGCGAAGTTGGAAACCATGAAGTTATTGGCGTCGTTGGTCAGCAGCTCGATATTGGCCTGTTCGGCATCATCGAAATCGCCCGGCGAGACCAGGGCCGCGGAAAAGTCCTCGGGCAGGATCAGCGCAAATGCGTATTCGCCGGTGGCCACGGCCTGCTCGGCTTCCGTCTTGGAATCCAGGTGCGCCCAGCTGAAGGTGCCGTCATCTTCCAATTCCTCGACGACGTCGTCGCCCACTCGGGTTTTCTCGCCGTCTTGCTCGGCGCCTTCATCCAGATTGACCACGGCGGCCGTGACCTTGTCGAGGTTTCCCTGGGGATCCCAGTTGGCGTAGAGGTAGAGCGCGCCATAGAGCAGCGGAACGCAGGTGACCGCGATCAACGCCAGTTTGGGCAAGGTGCCGCGGCTCATCCGCTTGAGCTCGGAGAGGGCAAGTCGCAAAGTTGTCATGGGCTATTCCTTTGCTTCGCACTGAACAGCGTCAGCAAGTTCGTCGGCTGGGAGGAAGATGTCGTGGTTTTCCGGGATGAGCTCGTTCGTGGGCAGGGAATCCAGGCCCAGATCGAGTTCTTCTTGGATGTACCCGGTGGATGGATCGGCCAGCTGGAGCGCTGCGGGTTCCGGGGCAGCGTCTTGCCCAGTTTGCTGGTCCCAGTGCTGAGGCGGCCGGCTGACGATTGCCAGGACTGCGAATTCCCGATGCGAGGAAGCGAAATCCTCCAGGGTCTCAAGCCAATGCTCGTCTTCCAGGTCATGCCGGTCAGGCGAATCGACGATGAGCAATTCAAGACGGGGATTTTCGGCAGCCAGCAGGAGCTGGAGCTCGAAGAGGCGGCCTGGATCGATGGCATCGATCCAGCAGCTGGCGATGTCGCCGAATCCATGCTGCGCCATCCATTTCCTGGCGCCGGGCTTGCGCCAGCTTGGCCCGGGGATCAATCCCAGGTCTTCTGCGACAAGATCGCGAACCTTCAAGTGGGATTCGGGTTCATTGATCCCCGGCGAATCGACCAGGGCGCTGTGCTTGCGCAGGGATCGCAGCTTCGGATCCGCGTTCCAAGCCACCGTTCCGGAGCTGGGTTCCATGCGCCCGCTCAGTACGAGGGCCAGCGCGGTTCGGGAAATCTGCGGCTCGGCAACGAGCAGCTGCAGTTCACCTCTTTGCAGTTGCACGGAGGTGGGCGCCACGAGCTGGTCGTGGCGCCCCTTGACGGTAATGGAATCTGCGGTAAGCACAGTTAAAGACTAATTGAACTGACCGGTCAGTTCAATTAGTGAAAAGATTCCTTTAATCACTACTAGACGTAAAGCGTTTGATGCCTTTTGATGGTTGTTGGGCAGGACACAAAAATGCGGGGCGGCGTTCAGGAGCAGTTAACGGAGCTCTGCTTACCTTGAAGTCTGGCCCATGCACGCGGCAGGGCCGCCGCTGCTTGAATATCTACCTAGGGAATAAAATGATCAATAGACGTCCCACTCGCATCGCTGCCGCGGTGCTGGGAACCGCGCTTGCGGTTTCGAGTTTCTCGGTGGCGCACGCCGACACGGCCGAAATCACCCCCATCGAGCAGATCCAGGGAACCGGCGACAGCTCACCCATGGCTGGCCAGGACGCAACCGTGCGCGGTGTAGTCACCGGAGCCTATGCCGACGGCGGATTCCGCGGCTTCTATGTGCAAAGCGCCGGCAGTGGCGTAGACGCCTCGAGCCAGGCGAGCTCGGCGATCTTCGTTTACGCGCCGGACGAGGTTTCCTCGGTGAGCGTCGGCGACCACGTCCAGGTTTCTGGCGAAGTTTCTGAATACTATGGCTTGACCCAGCTCAAAGCCGGCAGCGTCGAGGTACTCGATGAGCCAGCGCAAAGCGTCAAGCCGCTGGCGATTTCGCTGCCGAGCGGCGATGCCGAGCGCGAGCGCTTTGAATCCATGCTGATCGAACCGCAGGGCGAGTTCACCGTCTCGGATAACTACTCGCTGAACCAGTACGGCGAGCTGAGCCTAGCCATGGGCACCAGCGAAATACTGCCCGGCGAACGGCTGCTGCGCCAGCCAACCGATGTCTTCCGGCCGGGCAGCGCCGAAGCAGAGGCCCTCGCCGCGGAAAACGAACAGCGCTCGATCGCGGTCGATGACGGTGCCACGCTGAACTTCGCCACCAACAAAAACAAGCAGATCGCTCTGCCATACATCGATGCGCAGCAGCGCGTCACCGTAGGCGCTGACGCATCCTTCATCGCACCGGTCATCTTGGATTACCGCTACGACAAGTGGCGTTTGCAGCCGCAGGGCCAGGTGGTCGGCGCCGACGATGCCGATATCGCAGTGAACTTCGAGCAGCTCGAAAGCGATGCTCCGCAAGAGGTGGGCGGCAATGTCAGCGTCGGCAGCTTCAACGTGCTGAATTACTTCACCACCACCGGCGACATGCTCGATGGGTGTTCGTACTACACCGACCGCGAAGGCAACCCGATCAACGTCCGCGGCGGATGCGATGCGCGCGGTGCGGCGAGTGCTGAAAGCTTCGAGCGCCAGCAGTCCAAGATCGTTGCCGCACTGGGCAAGTTCACCGCAGATGTGGTGGTCCTGGAAGAAATTGAGAACTCTGCGCGCTTCGGCCAGAACCGCGATGCTGCCCTGGCTAACTTGGTCAACGAGCTGAACGAGGAAGCTGGGCAGGAGGTCTGGAGCTACGTCCCGACCCCATCGGTGGTGCCCGCTGACGAGGATGTTATCCGCACCGCGATCATCTACCGCGACAAGGCGGTGAAGCCAATCGACGAGTCGGTCATCCTCGACGATCCAGCATTCGTGAACGCCCGCGATCCACTGGCCCAGGCCTTCCAGCGTGTCGGCGGAAACCAGAACACCCGCTTCCTGGTCGTTGCCAACCACTTCAAGTCCAAGGGCTCGGATCCTGCTGACGGATCGGGCAATGCCGACAGCGGCGATGGCCAAGGCGCCTGGAATGAAGCCCGCGTTGGCCAGGCGGAAGCCCTGGTTGGCTTCGCGGATGAGCTGAAGGAATCGCGCAACACCGACAAGGTGCTGCTGGCAGGGGACTTCAACTCCTATTCGGCTGAAGACCCGATGCAGGTCCTGGTCGAAGCCGGCTACGTGGACCTCGGCGCCGCAGCCGATTCCCAGAGCTACCTCTACGACGGCTTGGTGGGCTCGCTGGACCACATCTTCGCCTCGAAGGAGCTGGCGGGCAAGGTGACTGGAGAAGACATCTGGAATATCAACGCCATCGAATCCGTGGGCTACGAATATAGCCGCTACAACAACAACATCACTAACCTGTTCACGGCTGACCAGTACCGCTCCTCGGATCATGATCCGGTGCTCGTCGGACTGCAGCTGGATAAGAAAAACTGACTTATCCCAATGAGCGGCTGGCCAGGCACTCTTCTTTCCTGAAGGGCCCCTGGCCAGCTTCTTTTAACCCTCTTCAGGGATCCTAAATAGGTGCTGGCTGCCCGTGAGCGACTTCTTGGGGAGAAAAGGCTTGACAGAAAACTTCCATCGTGGAGAATTGTTGGAGAAGATTTGTGAGAGCGCTCACAAAATGTTTGGCAGAGTCGCTTTCATCGTTTCAGGCATCCAGGAAATCCCAGTGGTTTTCTTTTTTGCCGCATTTTGAGAGCGCTCTCAAAACTTGTCGGCGCTCACCCGCTCGCACGATTCATATCCGAAATGGAGTCACCGTGAAACCCTCACGCAAATCCCCACTGGCACTGGCCGCGGTCGTTGCCGGAAGCATCGCACTGGTAGCAACCGGCTGCGCAGCCGACGCAAGCAAGGATGCCCAGCCGGCCTCGGCCGATAACCCGGTCACCCTGACCGTGACCACCTTCGGCACCCAGGGACTGGACCCGTTGTACGAAAAGTACGAGAAGGAAAACCCTGGAATCACCATCGAAGCCACCAACATTGACACCGGTGGCAATGCACTGACCGACTGGAAGACCAAGCAGGCCGCCGGCGCTGGCTTGCCAGATGTCCAGGCCGTGGAAGAAGGCTGGCTGGGCCAGGTGATGACGGTTTCCGATTCCTTCGCCGATCTGCGTGAATACGGCGCTGACGAGGTTTCCGGCGACTGGGTTGACTGGAAGGTCAAGCAAGCCACCGATCCAGATGGCCGAATCATCGGCTACGGAACAGACATCGGCCCCATGGGCATCTGCTACAACGTCAAGCTCTTCAAGGACGCTGGCATGCCAAGCGAGCGCGAAGAAGTCGCTGAGCTGCTCGGCGGCGACGACGCAACCTGGGAGGACTTCTTCAAGGCAGGCGAAGAGTACGCGAAGAAGTCCGGCAAGGCCTTCTACGACCAGTCCGGTTTCGTCTGGAACGCCATGGTCAATCAGCTCGACGAGGGCTACTACAAGGCTGACGGATCACTGAATATCGATGGCAACACCGAGCTGCGCGAGCGCTGGAACCTGCTCTCCGATGCCGCGTCCAAGGGCTTGTCTGCCAACCAGACCCAGTGGGACTGGGGCAAGGGCCAGGCCTTCGTTGATGGTTCCTTCGCTGTCATGCCTTGCCCCGGATGGATGCTGGGCAACGTCAAGGGCAAGGTTGTCAGTGCAGGCGGGGACTCCAGCGCAGGCTGGGACTTCGCAGACGTCTTCCCGGGCGGCCCGGCCAACTGGGGCGGCTCGTTCTTGACCGTGCCGACTACCTCGGAGCACCCGGCCGAGGCAGCCAAGCTGGCCCAGTACCTGACCACTGCCAGCTCGCAGGCCACCGCTTTCGAGCAAGCCGGTGCCTTCCCATCGAACCTGGAAGCGCAGAAGTCCGATGCAGTGACCGGGGCGAACGAGATGAGCGAATTCTTCAATAACGCGCCGGTGGGCGAAATCCTGGGCAACCGCGCCGACGGTGTCCAGGCCCAGTACAAGGGCCCGCAGGATTCGGTCATCCAGGAGCAGGTCTTCGGCCCGGCAATCAAGGCAATCGACGCTGGCAGCGACAGCGAGACCGCCTGGACCAAGGCCCTCTCCACCCTGCAGGAACTGGAAATCAAGTAATCCCGTAGCCCGCTTCCATTCCAGGCAAGGGCCGCGGCACGCAACGAGGTTGCGGCCCTTGCCTGGTCAGCTACTGCAGCAGGAAAGATGCCACTGATGAGCACCACAACACACGATGCCCCGGAACAAGACCGGGATGCCAGCGCGCCCAGCCCGCAGCCCCGGCACTGGAACAAGGGGCGCAATGCCCCGGCCGGGGGTAAGCCGGCGCAGACCAGGGATGAGCGCAAGATGCGCCGCCGGCACCTGCGCGGGCAGTGGGATTTCAAGTACTCCCCATACCTCTACATCTCGCCATTCTTCATCCTCTTCGGCCTGGTGGGCCTGTTCCCCCTGATCTACACGTTCGTGGTCTCGATCAATGACTGGGATCTGCTCGGCGGAGCAGGAGCCTGGATCGGCCTGGAAAACTACAAAGCCGAACTGACCTCTCCGCTGTTCTGGAATTCCCTGTTCAACACCTTCAGCATCTTCCTGCTTTCGGCCATCCCGCAGCTGGTGATCGCGACGTTCATCGCGGCCATGCTGGATCAGAACCTCCGCGCCAAGACCTTCTGGCGCATGAGCGTGCTGGTTCCCTACGTGGTCACCCCTGTGGCCGTCACCCTGATTTTCTCCTCGGCCTTCGACGAGCAGTATGGTGTGCTGAACAACCTGCTGGCCGCCGTGAATCTTGACCCGATCGCTTGGAAGACCGATGTCTTCCCGTCGCATGTGGCCATTGCGACCATGGTGAACTGGCGCTGGACCGGCTACAACGCGCTGATCCTGCTGGCCGCCATGCAGGCGGTGCCACGCGAACTGCATGAATCGGCGGCAATCGACGGCGCCGGCGCGATCCGCCGCTTCTTCTCGATTACCCTGCCCAGCATCCGCCCCACGATGATCTTCGTGATCATCACTGCCACTATCGGCGGCCTGCAGATCTTCACCGAACCCAAGCTATTCAACCCCAGCAGCTCGGTTCCCGGCGGCCCTGACCGCCAGTACCAGACAACGGTGCTCTACCTCTGGGACCTGGCGTTCAATCGCGGGGACTTCGGGCGCGCCTCGGCCGTGGCCTGGATCCTCTTCCTGATCATCATCGTGATCGGCGTGATCAATTTCCTGGTCTCCGGCTCCATCGCTTCCTCGGCCGACAAGAAGGGCGCGGGCATCACCGGCAGAACCCGAGCGGCACGTCGTGCAGCTGCCCGGGCCGAAGCCAAAGCAGCAAAGCCGGCCAACGGAACGCAGAGCGGAAGTGCAACAAATGAGTAATGCAACAGTGGAACGCCCCGCGCTCCAGGCCAGTGCGCCCAAGCGCCGCGGCAAGAACTTCTCCATGGACCGCCGTCCGGGCTTCCTGACCTACGGAATCCTGCTGGCCTTCCTCGTCGGCAGCACCTACCCGCTGTGGTACTCCTTCATGATCGGTTCCTCCACCGGTGCGGTGTTCGCCTCGGCGTACCCGCCGCTGCTGCCAGGCGGCCAGTTCTGGACCAATGTCGCCGAAGTCCTGGACTCCGTCGATTTCTGGGCGGCACTGGGCAACAGCATCATCGTCTCCTCGGTGATCACCTTCTCGGTGGTTTCCTTCTCCACCTTGGCAGGCTACGCCTTCGCCAAACTGCGCTTCCGCGGGCGCCAGGGCCTGCTGGTCTTCGTGATCGCCACCTTGGCCGTGCCCACCCAGCTGGGCATCATCCCGATGTTCATGATGATGAAGCAATTCGGCTGGACCGGCTCGCTGGGAGCCATCATCATCCCGACCCTGGTCACCGCCTTCGGCGTATTCTTCATGCGCCAGTACCTGGTGGAGAACATCCCCGATGAACTGATTGAGGCCGCCCGCGTGGATGGCGCCTCCATGATCGGCACCTTCTGGCACGTCGGCGTTCCAGCGGCTCGCCCCGCAATGGCGATCCTGTCGCTGTTCACCTTCATGACCGCGTGGACCGACTACCTGTGGCCAATGCTGGTGGCCCCGCAGAATCCAACCTTGCAGGTGGCGTTGAGCCAACTGCAGTCTGCCCGATATGTTGACTACACCATCGTGATGACCGGGGCCCTGATGGCCACGATCCCGCTGCTGGTGCTCTTCATACTTGCAGGCAAACAACTTGTATCCGGAATTATGGCAGGAGCTGTAAAGGGCTAATGATGAACCACCTATCCCAAAAATTCGCGTGGCCTAAGGAATTCTTGTGGGGCTCGGCTACCGCAGCAGCGCAGATTGAAGGCGCCGGCCATTCCTACGGCAAGGAAGATTCTGTCTGGGACGCCTTCGCCCGCAAGGAAGGGGCCATCGCAGGCGGGGAGAACCTCGAAGTCGCAGTGGACCACTACCACCGCTACCGCGAAGATGTGCAGCTCATGCGCGAACTGGGCCTGGACTCCTACCGTTTCTCCACCAGCTGGGCTCGCGTGGTCCCCGGGGGCCGCACCGTGAACCCCGAAGGCCTGGACTTCTACTCCCGGCTGGTCGATGAGCTGCTGGAAAATGGCATCCTGCCGTGGCTGACGCTCTACCACTGGGATCTGCCGCAGGCATTGGAAGAGCGCGGTGGATGGACCAACCGCGAGACCTCGTACAAGTTCCTCGAATACGCGGAGGCGGTGCATGAAAAGCTCGGCGACCGCGTGAAGCACTGGACGACTTTCAACGAACCGCTGTGCTCTTCGCTGATTGGCTACGCCGCCGGCGAGCATGCCCCGGGACGCCAAGAACCGGAAGCGGCGCTGGCAGCGGTGCACCACCAGCATCTGGCTCACGGGCTGGCCGCCGCCCGCCTGCGCGAACTAGGCGCCGAGCATATCGGCATCACGCTGAACCTGACCAATGCGGTCCCGGACAATCCCGGCGATCCGGTGGATCTGGAAGCAGCGCGCCGCATCGACGCATTGTGGAACCGCATGTATCTGGACCCTATCCTGCGCGGCTCCTACCCGGAAGACCTGCTTGAAGATGTCCGGGGATTGGGGCTGGCAGAGGTCATTGAACCAGGGGACCTGGAGATCATCTCGCAGCCAATCGACTTCCTGGGCGTGAATCACTACCACGATGACAATGTTTCAGGCCATCCGCTGCCAGCCGGCCAGCCGGAGCCCGTAGTACCTACCGATTCGCCAAAGTCCTCGCCTTTTGTCGGCAGCGAGTACGTGACCTTCCCGGCACGCGACCTGCCGCGCACGGCCATGGGCTGGGAAGTGAATCCTGAAGGGCTGCGTGTGCTGTTGAACCGGCTGAACCAGGACTACGTTAACCTTCCGTCGCTGTACATCACGGAGAATGGCGCTTCCTACACCGATACGCTGACGGAAGCCGGAACCGTTGAAGATGCCGAACGCGAGGAATACATCCTCAACCACCTGGATGCCGTGGCCCGCGCGATTGAAGATGGCGTGGATGTCCGTGGCTACTTCGTCTGGTCCTTGCTGGACAATTTCGAATGGGCTTGGGGCTACGCGAAGCGCTTTGGCATCATCCATGTCGATTACCAGACCCAGGTGCGAACGATAAAGAATAGTGGCAAGACCTACGCAGGGTTGATTGCTGCAAACCGTACAATGGCATAACACCTGAGCATGATGGTCCGCAGCCTGCCTTTGGTGCTGCGGACCATCATCGTGTTACAACGACGGACTACTACAAGGCACCTGGGTACAGATCATGATCATGCACGAAGCGCGCAGCCCGAAACCGACCCTCGAGTTGGTGGCAGAACGCGCCGGTGTCTCACGGGCCACGGTCTCACGTGTAGTCAATGGCTCGGACCGGGTGAAGCCAGGGGCACGCAAGGCTGTCGAATTGGCTATCCGCGAATTGAACTATGTGCCTAACCGTGCCGCCCGTTCCCTGGCGCAGGGCCGGACCAATTCCATCGCCTTGGTAGTTCCCGAGAATACCGCGAAGTTCTTCGCCGACCCGTACTTCGCCAAGGTCGTCCAGGGAGCTGCCCAGTACTTGGCCGATACCGAATTCATGCTCACCTTGCTGCTGTCCACCGAAGCGGATCCGGTGAAAACCACCCGTTACCTGCAAGGCAGCAATGTGGATGGCGCGCTGGTGCTCTCGCACCACGCGGATGACCGTTCCTATGCGGATCTCGGAACCGTGTTGCCCATGGTTTACGGCGGACGCACCATGAGCACTGACCAAAAAGACATTTATGTTGTCGACATCGACAACATTGCCGCCGCCAGGCAAGCGACTGAGGTCATCATTGGCCAGGGGCGCACCAAGCTGGCAATTATTGCCGGGCCACAGGACATGGGCGCGGGACTAGACCGTTTGGTGGGATTCAAGCAGGCAGTTGAACGCGCGGGCCTTCAGCCTGCGGCTATTGAGATCGGCGACTTCACCCCGGCCAGCGGACGGCGCATCATGCAGCAACTGCTGGACGCGGATGTTGCGGTAGACGGCCTGTTTGCCGCCAGTGCCCAGATGGGATTCGGAGCCTTGCAGGCGCTGGGGGAAGCCGGCGTGAAAGTTCCTGAAGACATTTCGGTAACTTCCGTTGATGATGACTCTTTCGCGCGAAGCTCGACCCCGCCGTTGACGACCATCGCGCAGAACCCGGAGCGCCAGGGCGAAATCATGGCGGAACTGTTGATCAAACGCATCAACGGGGAACAGGTTCCCGAGTGGAGCATCATGGACACCAAATTGGTGTTGCGCGCTTCGCACTAGTTCCCTGCGGAGCCACCGCCGTTCTGCGCCGGGAGTTAACAAAAAATTCCCACTCGAATGAGTGGGAATTTCCAGTTTGTGCGCCCAAAGGGATTCGAACCCCTGACCTTCTGTTCCGTAGACAGACGCTCTATCCAGCTGAGCTATGGGCGCATATTCATTTCTTAGCCGTCTTGACGACTTGAATAACTTTACACGAGATTTTCCGGGAGCAAGAACCAAAACAGCAAAAAGTGCCGTGTTTCACAAAATAACTAGTCGACTCGGAAATCACTGGGATTGGAAACCGATTAATCGTGCAAGATCGCTTGGTAGAGATTGTGGTCCTGCCAGCGCCCTTCGATCTCCAGGTAGTTGGGCGCCATGCCAATTCGGACGAAGCCGTTCTTTAAAAGAACGCGCTGCGATCCGTAGTTGTGGGGGAGTGCGCTGGCCTCCAGCCGGTGCAGGCCAAGATCGTTGAGCGCTACGGTGCGCAATGCGGCCACTGCCCGGGAAGCCAGGCCCCGCCCGGTGTGCTCATGATCGATCCAGTAGCCCAGGCTGGCGCTTTGAAATGCGCCACGGGCCACTGCGCTGATATTAAAGCGTCCGATGAGCGCATCCCGTTCGAAGAGCCCGAAGGGAAAGGCCAATCCGCTTCGGCGCGCTTCTGAGGTGGCTGCGAGGATCGCGGCTTGCCGCGCCTCGGTGAAGAACTCTGCGGGGCGTGCCGGTTCCCAGGGCTCCAGGTGCTTTCGATTGCGCTGGTAGGACTCGGCGACTTGCTTTGCGTCGGCAATTTCTAGCAGTCGCAGGCTGAGTTGGCCCTCTAGAACAAGCTGTGTCATTGAGCAATCCTTTTGGGGAAACAAAAAATTCCCACTCGAATGAGTGGGAATTTTTCAGTTTGTGCGCCCAAAGGGATTCGAACCCCTGACCTTCTGTTCCGTAGACAGACGCTCTATCCAGCTGAGCTATGGGCGCATATTCTTTTGTCTGGCTCGTTCTCACGAACCTCGAATAACTATACAGGTCGATTTCGCACTGTACAAATCGACGGGCAAAGCTAGTGCGGTTAGATGAACAGAAGGTTATGTGAAGACGTTGAAAGGGTACCGGTATACGTGACCTTCGTCACATAATCAGGTTAATTTGATGAGGCTGACCCCCGGAATTTCGGGAATTTTTTCTTTCTGGCCCTCGGGGTTTCACTTTCATGAGGTTTCGATCACACGGCGCCGGGGCCGAGCACCCAATAGCCTTGATTTATTGCAAGTTCAGCCCAATGGAGGGAATGGATAATGAGCACGAGCTCGGATCAGAACGTTATCAACGCAGCACCTACTTCGCATGAGAAGTTGGCATCCTGGGTTGAGGAAGTTGCCGCACTGACGAAGCCGGATCGTGTTTATTGGGTTGATGGGTCAGCTGAAGAAAATGATCGCCTGACTGCCGAGCTGGTTGAAGCCGGCACCTTGGTCAAGCTGACCGATCCGAACTTCCCTAACTCTTACGCTGGTTTCTCGGACCCCAAGGATGTGGCCCGAGTCGAAGAGCGCACCTTCATCTGCTCCGAAAAGGAAGAAGACGCAGGCTTCACCAATAATTGGGAAGACCCAACCAAGATGAAGTCCATGCTCAGCGGACTGTTCGATGGCTCGATGCGTGGACGTACCATGTACGTCATCCCATTCGTCATGGGCCCGCTGAATGCGGAAGTACCTGCCTACGGCGTGGAAATCACCGATTCCGCCTACGTTGTTGCCTCGATGCGCATCATGGCCAAGATCGGCAATGAAGTGCTGCGCAAGATGGAAGCCGAGAACGCATTCTTCGTTCCAGCACTGCACTCGGTAGGTGCACCTCTGGAGCCAGGCCAGGAAGATGTTGCCTGGCCATGCAACGAAGACAAGTGGATCGTGCACTTCCCTGAAGAGCGCGCCATCATGTCCTACGGTTCGGGCTACGGCGGCAACGCGCTGCTGGGCAAGAAGTGCTACTCGCTGCGCATCGCCTCGGCAATGGCCCGCGATGAAGGCTGGCTCGCAGAGCACATGCTCATCCTGAAGCTGACCAGCCCGCAGAACAAGTCCTACCATATTGCCGCAGCATTCCCATCGGCATGCGGCAAGACCAACCTGGCGCTGCTGGATCCAACCATTGAAGGCTGGAAGACCGAGACCCTGGGCGATGACATCAACTGGATGCGCATCGGCAAGGACGGCGAGCTGCGCGGCGTTAACCCTGAATACGGCCTGTTCGGCGTGGCTCCTGGCACCGGCTGGTCCACCAACCCGAACGCGATGCGCGCCATCTCCAAGGGCAACAATATCTTCACCAACGTTGCGCTGACCGATGAGGGCGGCGTCTGGTGGGAAGGCATGACCGACGAGGCTCCTGCGCACCTGATCGACTGGTTGGGCAACGACTGGACTCCTGAGTCCGAACGTCCTGCAGCGCACCCCAACTCGCGCTTCTGCACCCCGATCGACCAGGTCGACATGCTTTCCGAGGACTACTACTCGCCTAATGGCGTGAAAATCGATGCGATCCTCTTCGGCGGCCGCCGCAAGACCACCATCCCGCTGGTGACCGAAGCCCGCAGCTGGACCAACGGCATCTTCATGGGTTCGACCCTGTCCTCTGAGACCACCGCAGCCGCTGCAGGTGCGACCGGAGTGATTCGCCGTGACCCGATGGCCATGCTTCCATTCATCGGCTACAACGCAGGCGACTACCTGAACCACTGGGACAAGATCTCGGACAAGCTCAACCCGGAGCAGATGCCGAAGATCTTCCTGGTCAACTGGTTCCGCCGCACGGCTGACGGTGGCTTCGCATGGCCAGGGTTCGGCGACAATTCGCGTGTGCTCAAGTGGGCTATCGAGCGTATCGAAGGCACCGCGGACGCCCGTGAAACCATCATTGGCAACGTCCCAACCGGCGAGTCCCTGGACCTGACCGGCCTTGAAGGGTTCACCCCAGCCGACGTTGAAGCAGCAGTAGCTGTCAACAAGGATGAATGGGCCACCGAAGTCGAAGGCATCGAAGAGTGGTACGCCAAGTTCGGCGACGCGCTGCCCGCTTCGTTGCGTGCAGAGCTCGACGGCTTGAAGGCCCGCCTGAACGCGTAGTTGACTTGGATCTCCAGTAGATCCGCACATGAGAACGCCCCGGTTACTGGAATTCCAGTCACCGGGGCGTTCTCGTGCGCCAGAAAGGAATTGTCACAATCTGGGTACAGTTTCCACACGCCGAGGCAAAGTGGGTGCAAAATCAACTATTTATGAAAAGATTGCTCTATGGTTTTGGCACGATTGATTCTCGGGCTGCTGTGCTTGTCGCCCATGACTGGCTACGAGCTCAAGAAGCACTTTGACTCCTCTATTAACCACTTCTGGAACGCAGACAAGGCGCAGATCTATCGCACTTTGGCGCAGCTGGTGGACAAGGGGTATGCCACCGTGCGCACCGTCGCGCAGTCGAATTACCCTGACCGCCAAGAACACCACATCACTGAAACAGGGCGTGCGGCACTGGCCCAGTGGCTTTCTGCTGGGGCGGTACAGTCTCCCGAGCGAGATCCCTTCATGGGGCAGGTGTTCTTCGCCGCCGAACTCGAGCGCGATGATATCCAGAGCTTGCTGGAGGAACGCCGCCAAGCCACGCAGTTCATCCTCGATGACTACCTCTCCCAGCGCGAAGGCATTGACATGCGTGCCGCTGCGGACCGTCGCAGCTTCCTGATGGCTGCCACACTTGACCATGCAATCCGACAACAAGCCGCGGAGCTGGAATGGCTCGACGCGGTATTGGAGTACTTGCCATGACTGCAGCCAAAGACCAGAACAAGACCCCTGCAAGCGGTGCCGCGCGCGATGCCACCGATTATCCGGAAGTGCATCCCGGGCGGCATCACGATGGCCAACGCTCGATGCAGACCCTGGTCTTCCTCCACGGCGGAAACGTCGGCAACTGGAGCTGGGACCCGCAGGTTCTGGCCTTTGGCGACTACAACATCCTGACTCTTCACCTGCCGGCCTTTGGCGCCCGGTTCGAGGAGACCTGGGAAGGCCTGGAATCCGCCGCCGATGATGTCGCAGCCTTGATCGCCGACGAGGTTTCCGAAGGCGGCGTGCACCTGGTTGGCATTTCCCTGGGAGGCGTGATCGCCTTGCACGTGGCCGCGCGGCATCCGGAACTCGTTGACTCCGTGCTAATTACCGGCACTCCGGTGACCGGCGTAGGCCAGGCAGCCAGGGCTTTCCAGCGGATGCAGCTCAAGCTCATCGGCAGCGAGTGGTTCTGGCGTTTCCAGGCTGGCGCCTACGGCATGGTGGATGATGAGCGCGAGCTGTTCGCCGAGCATGGCGTGAAGCTCAAAGCCGAGAACATGCGGGCCATCATGGACGAGATGGACCCGGGCGGATTGCCGGAGAAGCTCGACTCCTACCAGGGCCCGGTGCTGGCCCTCGTTGGAGCCAAGGAGCCGAAGGTTGTGCAGAAATCCTTTGAGGCGCTGCGTGCAAGGCTTCCGCAGGTGATCACGCGCGTGGTTCCGGGCATGCACCACCAATGGAACATCGAGAACCCGATCCTGTTCAACTCGGTGCTGCGCAAGTGGATTTCCGATACGGGCCTGCATCAGATCCTGGTTGATCCGCAGGCTGCGAAACCCGCACGCGGCGCGAAGGCAGCGCCAGTGGAACAGGCTGCTGAAGCTCCGGCGAATCAGGGCCGGGAAGCCGGAGAGCCGACGCCGACTGTTCAAGAATCCGGGCAGAAGAAGCCTGGCAGGTTCACCGGGAAAATCGATCCTCGAAAGCTGGAGGCGAAGAAGTTCGATTTAAAGAAGAAGGCACCGCAACAGGGCGGCAAGCCGGAAAGCCCCGCGGACACCGGAAAATAGAGGCAAAAAAGTGCTGCAGGTGGATTCCCCATGGATCCACCTGCAGCACCGCTGCGCAACCTGGATGCTAGGCGGCGAGCCATACATCCGGGCCGAAGACTTCATAGTGGATGCGCTCGGCGGGGATGCCGGCTTCCAGCGCCTGGTTGCGCACTGCATGCATGAATGGCAGCGGGCCGCACAGGTAGACCTGGGCATTCTCGGTCAGTGCGCCGGTGAGGTCCATGTAGCCGGACTTGGCGTTCAGCCCCTCCGGCAATTCGCCACGTTCGAACCAGGTGCTGATGGTGGCTTCTGGCAGCTTGCCGATGGATTCGAGCATCTGCTCGCGCAATGGCCAGGCGGTGACCACCTGGTCTGCGTGCAGCACGGTGACCTTGCGGGTGGAGCCGCGTGCGGCCAAGGTCTGCAACGCGGCCGCGCTCGGGGTGCAGCCGATGCCGGCGGTGGCGATCACCAGCGGCGAGCCGTCGTTATCGATGACCAGGTCGCCGTACGGATTCGATAGCTCCACCACGTCGCCCAGCTGCAGGTCATTGTGGATCACAGGGGAGAACTCGCCGTTCACATCCAGCTTGATGGTGACGGTGCGGCGGTTGGCCTGCTCGATGTCGCTGCTCAAAGTGTACTGGCGAACCTGGCGGAGGCCGTCGGCCATGGGCATGCGGACCGAAACGAACTGGCCCGGCTTGGCGAGGGTGGCTGGGGTTTCGTCAGCCGGCTCGAAGCTGAAGCAGACCGAATCAACGCCGGTTTCGGTGCGCTCGACGAGCTTCCACGGGGTGTAGATCTCGGCATTGGCCTGCTGTGCGTACAAGCCCTTCTCGATCTTGATCAGCGCGTGGGCCATCAGCCAGTAGACCTCGGTCCAGGCATCGGCGATCTCCGGGGTCAGTGCATCGCCCAGGTCCTCGGCGATGGCGTCGAAGAGGTGCTTGTAGACGATGGGGTACTGCTCCTCGGCGACACCGAGGGAAGTGTGCTTGTGGGCTACGCGGGCGAGCATGGTTTCCGGGGTGGTGCCCGGGTGCTTGACCAGGTAGGTTGCGAAGACTGCGATGGATCCCGCCAAGGCCTGCTGCTGGGTGCCGTTCTTCTGGTTGGAGCGGGAGAAGATTCCGTCGAGCAGTTCCGGGTGCGCGGTGAACAGGCGGTTGTAGAAGTTCGGGGTAATGCTGGAAATGCGCTCTGCGATGATTGGCAACGTGGCTTCAATGACCGGGAAGGACTTGGTGGACAGCATCGGGTCTCCTTGAGGGTAGGCGATAACTTGTATCTGAAATACAAGATTTATGATTCATTTCTACGCCCAGTAGAAAAGGATTGCAAATCCACCGGCCGGCATTCGCAGCATCAGTGAGCGATGCCACCCCGGGGCCGAAGGGGAATCAGGAAAGGTTGCGCACCGTCGGGAAGGGGAGCGCCTTGACCGGCATCGCGGATGATGTCGGGCAGATGTCCTGGATGGTCAGTGGATCCAGTGACGCGTAAAAAGATTCACGCGCCTGCCGGAAGACCGCCCGCAAGCGGCAGTTGCCCGAGAGCGGGCAATTGGATTGCGCGTCATGGTCGGAGCAATCCACGATATCGGTGCGCTTGTCCAATTTGCGCAACAGGCCGCCGAGGGAAAAACGCAACGCTTCGGTGCTCAGCGTCGCGCCGCCGTTGCGGCCGCGAGTGACCTGCAGAATCCCCAGCGTGCGCAGTTCCAGGACGGCCTTGGCAACGTGGTTGTAGGGAACCCCGACGGAATCGGCGATCTCGCGGCTGGTCAGTTGCCCGGTGCCGGGCGTTGCCAGAACCATGATGGTCCGCAAGCACACGTCGGTGAAGGCACTGAGTTTCATGATTCCTACTTTACGTGCGAAAAGCATTTCGGGGTCAGCATAGTGACTATGCTGACCCCGAAACCTCCAGGTGCGGTCTAGAGCGCGTTAGCCCAAATGGCTTCCGCCGACTCCGCTGCCGGCTCGTCAAAGATCCATTCGCCGCCTGGCTCTGCAGGCATGGTGTACGGCTGCACGATGGCCAAGGCCGCACCGACGCGGTGTTCGGCAACAATGTGGATGGCGTCCTGGTCATTTTCCTGGAGCAGCACGTCCGAGGCGACGGCAATCGCCTGGAAGTGGGTGCCCTGCTGGTTCAGCACCTGCATCAAGTCCGAAACCATGGCTTCGGTGTCGATGTCGGCTTCCGGATCCTCAGGATCATCCGTTGGCGGAACAGCGATCAAGCGCAGCTCCGGCTCGTCTTCCTCTTCCTTCGGCTCCAGCGCGATCGCAAACGGCAGGAACACGCCCTGCTCTTCGAGCTGTTCGCGGGCTACGCCCAGGGCGGTGCCCAAGACCTTGTTCAGCGCGTCCTTGACGCCCTCGTCCAGTTCTTCGAGGTTCATGTCTTCCCTTTGCTAGTTGGTGACGTTCTTTTCACGCACGATAGCCAGAACGGCATCGCGAATGGGCTCAATGATTTCTGCGGTCCGGCCTTCGCCGTTGAAACGCAGGAATGGTTCGGTGTTCGAAGGGCGGAGATTGATCCACCAGCTGCCATCGGCTGCTGAAATGGTCGTGCCGTCCATGGTGATCACTTCTACGGGCTGATCTTGGAAGTGCGATACGACTCGGGCCGTGGCCCCGGCCTTGTCCTCGACCTCGGAGTTGATTTCACCGGTGGCAGCATATGGCTCGTATTCGGCACCCAGCTCGGAGAGCGGCAGTTCCTGCTCGCCCAAGGCGGCCAGCACATGCATGGCAGCGAGCATGCCGGTATCGGCATTGTAGAAGTCGCGGAAGTAGTAATGGGCGGAATGCTCGCCGCCGAAGACCGCGCCCTGGGCAGCCATTTCAGCCTTGATGAAGGAGTGGCCCACGCGGGTCATCACCGGGGTGCCGCCGGACTTGGTGACAAATTCCGGCACCGCCTTGGACGTGATCAAGTTGTGGATGATCACCGGGGACTCTTCTCCCGCTGCCTGCACGCGGGCGATTTCGCGCACCGCGACCAGCGCGGTGATGGCCGAAGGGGACAGTGGCAGCCCGCGCTCGTCGATCACGAAGCAGCGGTCCGCATCGCCGTCGAAAGCCAGGCCGAGATCGGCGCCGTGCTCCAGCACTGCGGCCTGCAGGTCCTTGAGGTTTTCCGGTTCCAGCGGATTGGCCGGGTGGTTGGGGAAGGTGCCATCCAGCTCGAAGTACAGCGGAACGATTTCGAGCGGCAGCTCGGCGAGCACCGTGTCGCCAAGAACTGCAGGGGTGGTCATGCCGCCCATGCCGTTGCCGGCATCCACAACGATCTTCAGCGGACGAATGGCTGACAAGTCCACCAATTCTCGCAGGTAAGCTGCATAGTCAGCCAGCACGTCGCGCTCGCTGATGCCGCCCTGCGGGGCGTCCCCGGAAACCGGCAGGCCCTCGTCCAGGTACTGCTGGGCCAGGTCGCGAATGTCGAAAAGACCGGTAGCCGAAGAAATCGGACGGGCGCCAGACTTGGACATCTTGATGCCGTTGTACTGGGCGGGATTGTGGCTAGCGGTGAATACGACACCGGCGGCATTGAGCTTGCCCGAAGCGAAGTACAGCTCATCGGTGGAAATCAATCCGAGCATGATCACGTTGGCGCCGCGGTAGGTGGCGCCACGAGCGAAGGCTTGGGCGAATTCTGCAGAAGACGGACGCATGTCACCGCCAACCAGCACTTCCTTGCCGGACAGGGACAGGACGTCGACAAAGGCCGCGCCGATAGCTTCAATTGCTTCGGCGTTCAGGTTCTCGCCGACTACGCCACGTACGTCGTAGGCCTTAAAGCTCTGATTAAGATCGATTTCTTCACTCACGCCTTTCAGCCTACCGGTTTGACTGATTCAAATCATTGAGAACTAGGCGATTGCGGATGGGAAATGCCTAACATTTCAGCTAATTTCCCCTGTCGGCACCACAGCTTGTGAGAGCTCGTCCACAATTAGCGGACGCCACGAGCTAAATCGTGGGCAGGAACTGAAATACTGGAGGCATGGATGGCTTAACGCAAGTGGATCTGAAAACGCTGGCACTGCAGAAACTGCGCGCACTGGTGCAAAACCCGGACGCGCAGTTCCATGATGGCCAGTATGAAGCGATCAGCGCGCTGGTGGCCGAGCGGCGCCGCGCACTCGTCGTCCAGCGTACCGGCTGGGGTAAATCCGCGGTGTACTTCATCGCTTCCCTGCTGTTGCGCGAACAGGGCTATGGGCCAACACTGATCGTTTCCCCGCTGCTGGCATTGATGCGCGACCAGGTTGCCGCCGCGGAGCGTGCTGGAGTCCGCGCTGCAGCCATCAATTCGGCCAATGTGCTCGAATGGCGTGAAATTCTCGAAAAGCTGCAACGCAATGAGCTTGATGTGCTGCTGGTATCCCCGGAGCGTTTGAACAATCCATCCTTCCGCGAGCAGCAGCTACCCATGTTGATGCAGCGCTTGGGCCTGCTGGTCATTGACGAGGCGCACTGCATTTCCGACTGGGGCCATGATTTCCGCCCCGACTACCGCCGCATCCGAGACCTGATTGCCCGATTGCCTCAGGGCCTACCGGTTTTGGCGACCACCGCAACCGCGAACAGCCGCGTCGTTCAGGACGTTGCCGAACAGCTGGCCGGCGGCACCGAAGAGGTCTTCACGCTGCGCGGCACCCTGGCTCGCGACTCGCTGCGCCTAGGTGTCCTGCGTCTGGCTTCGCCGCGCATGCAGTTGGCCTGGCTGCTCAGCCACATCGATGACTTCAAGGGCTCGGGCATTATCTACACCCTGACGGTTTCTGCCGCTGAGGATATTGCTCGCCTGCTCAAAGATGCCGGGCACGAAGTTGCTGCCTACACCGGACGCACCGATTTGGAAGAGCGCGAGCGCCTTGAACAAGCGCTGAAAAATAACGAAGTGAAAGCGCTGATCGCCACCAGCGCCTTGGGAATGGGCTTTGACAAGCCAGACCTCGGTTTCGTCTTGCACATCGGTGCCCCCAGCTCGCCCGTGGCTTACTACCAGCAAGTGGGCCGTGCCGGACGTGGAAGCATCAACGCAGATGTCCTGCTGCTGCCCGGGCCTGACGACTCGGAAATTTGGGAATACTTCGCCACCAGCTCCATGCCGGATCAGGTGCGCGCCACCCAGGTGCTCGATGCCTTGGCCAAGACCGACGGCGCGATGAGTGTCCCGGCGCTGGAAAGCGCGGTGAATCTTCGACGCTCTCCACTTGAGCTGCTGCTGAAGGTCCTGGCGGTGGACGGTGCGGTGGAGCGTGTTGCTGGCGGCTGGATGCGCACCGACATGCCATGGACCTATGATGCCGATCGATACAAGCGAGTGGCACAGAGCCGAATCCATGAACAGAACCTCATGGTCAGCTACGAGAACACTCGTGGATGCCGCATGCAGTTCCTGACCGATGCTTTAGATGACCCGCAGTCCGCTCCTTGCGGCCGGTGCGATAACTGCGCTGGCGTTTGGTTTGACGACCATATTCCTGACGATTCGAAGGACAGCGCCCAGGCGGCACTTGGACGGGTGGGAGTTCCTATTGAGCCACGCAAGCTGTACCCTTCGGGACTGGACCGGCTGGGGTACACGCTCAAGGGCAAAATCGCTGTTGATGAGCAAGTAGCCACGGGCCGTGCGCTGGCTCGCCTGACCGACCTGGGGTGGGGCAACCGATTGCGCCAGCTCTTTGCCGACCCCACCGACAACCCCATCGACAAAGCGATGTTTGATGCGTGCGTCAAGGTGCTGGCCGAATGGAACTGGGAGGAACGTCCAGTGGGCGTGGTATCCATGCCATCGAATAAGCGCCCCCAGCTGATCACCTCCCTTGCTCAGGGCCTGGCTGAGGTGGGACGGTTGCGCTACCTTGGGCAGCTCGAATATCGCGGTGCTGGACCACAGAATGGTCCGGGCGGGAACTCCGCTTTCCGCGTGGCTGCGGTTGCCGATGCTTTTGAACTTCCAATGCAGCTCGAACAGCTCATTGCCAACGCTCCAGGGCCGGTGCTGCTAGTTGATGATCTGGTTGATTCCCGGTGGTCCATGGCGATGGCTGGAAGGGCCCTGCGCATCGCAGGCGCGCCGGGTGTCATGCCTTTCACTTTGGGCGTAGCCGGGTAATCGCACAGTTAAACAAAGTAGTCTGGAGGTATGGAAATTATCATCTGGCTCGTCGTCCTCATCGCAGTGATTGCCCTGGGCTACTTCGGTCTGCAAGCGCTGCGCAAGAAGAACACTGCGCAAATCGCACAGGCGATTTCTCGTGAGGCAGCACAGGCGGCAAACGCGAGACTAGATGATGCTTCCCGCAATTCGGTGTACCGCAATCTGGCCAAGGGCGACGTCATGGGAGCGGTCAAGGATTTCCGCGGTGCCACTGGTGACTCGGTCAAGGATTGCGTGATCGCAGTGCGCAGCCTCGACAAGTACCCGCAGACTGCCCCTGCCAAGGAATTGCCGAACGATGATGCGGAGATCAAAGCCTTGAGCGACAAACTCGAAGCTCAAGTTGAGCGCGAAGATCGTGAAGCGGCTGCTACTGCTGCAGCTGATGCAACGCCAGCACCTGCCGATGACACTTGGGTTGTACCCCAGGAATGGAGCGAACAGTTTAGTTCCCTCCAGGAACCAAGTGCTACGCATTTCAAGATGGCATTCGAACTTGATGGCGAGAGCCGCGAATTTTCCAGCGAACAACTGCCGGCAAATGAATACGACCAGCTGTTCTCCATGCTGCGAGATTCGAACTTTGAAGAAGCGGCAAAAATCCTGCACGGGTATACGGATCTGCCGGTCGAAGACCTGGAACGCATGATCGCCACGTCTCCAATGTCAGGCGCGAGCGCCAACGGCAATATTGCGGACTTCCGCTTTGAGGGCCAGGGCCCGGATGGTCCAGTGCATTTCGATGCTGCCGAACTTCCAGAAGCTGACCGCGAAGCGCTCTTCGATGCAATCGCCGATACCGATCTGGACCGGATGTCGGAAATCATTGTTCGCCACACGTCGTTGCCAGAGGATATCGTGCAGAACATGCTGCGAACCTTCGTGAAGCGCGACGACTAGTAGCGAAGAAACTGCTGTTCTGGAGTTTTTGAGAATCCCCCGGATCCACCGAAAAATCGGTGAATCCGGGGGATTTTCTGCACTCTGAATATTCTCTTCAAAAGTGTCATATAAACGAAAACCCCCTACCTGAGTAGGGGGTTCTTGGCGGACACGGGGGGATTTGAACCCCCGGTCGAGTTTTAGCCCGACCCTTCATTAGCAGTGAAGTCCATTCGGCCGCTCTGGCACGTGTCCATCCGCTGTTTCCAGCAGAATCTAGCCTACCCGAAGATGGGCGCGTGTTCCAAAACGAGAGAGCTAACGCACCTGTCGCCACAGGAATTCGTAGCTGGTCGCCAGCATCTTCGCGGTTGATTCGTTGTCCGTTGAACCGGCATGGCCCCCGTCCTGTGGCTCGTGGTACCGCACATTGGCAATGCCCAGATCCATCATCTTGGCTGCCATGATGCGTGCCTGCGAAGGGCCAACACGGTCATCAGAGGTCGTGGTCCAGATCAAGGAGGCAGGGTAGTCATCGACAGGATGAGGCTGATCGGTGAGTCGATGCACGGGGGAGAAGGTCCGCAGGAACTCCCAGTCCCCGGGAACCTGCGGGTCGCCATACTCGGCAATCCAGGAATGGCCGGCTGCCAACTGGGTGTAGCGCTGCATGTCCAATAGCGGGACGCCGCAGGAAATTGCTCCGAACAAGCGGGGATAACCGGAGATCATATTGCCCATGAGCAACCCTCCGTTAGAACGCCCTGTAGCAGCCAAATGCGCGCGGGAGGTAACACGGCGAGCTACGAGGTCCTGGGCGATGGCTGCGAAATCTTCATAGGCACGATGGCGCTTTTCACGCAGGGCAGCACGATGCCAATCTGGCCCGTACTCGCCTCCACCGCGAATGTTTGCCATGACGTATACCGGCTTGCGTCCGTCTACGGTACGGCGCGATAACCAACCGGTGCCCATGGCCGCTGCGTAGCCAGGAGTCATGCTGTGCTGGAAACCGCCGTAGCCGTCCATCAGCACCGGGTTCTTCCCATCGTGGACCAGATCAGATGCCGCGACCTGGAAATAGGGAACCCTGGTGCCGTCCGCAGAGGAGGCAAAATGCTGGGTGACTTCAAAACCGCCGGCATCAAAACGATCCGGCGATTTCTTCACGACCTTTGCTGCCGAACCAACTGTGCCACGCAACAAAGTAGTGGGGGTAATGAATCCCGTGATGGTCATCCAGTAGTCATCGCCATGCTCCTGATCCTCATCATCAACGGCTCCCACCGAGACGCTGAGCATTGGATCCTTCAGCGGCATGTCCGACTGGCTGAAATCATCTGCCAGATCAATGATGCGCACTTGCGAAGCTACATCTTGCAATACGGTGAGCAAAAGGAAATTCGCGGTAAAGCTCAGCGATTCCAGCGCAGTTTGCGCATCCGGAATAAAGAGAACCTTCTCGATGCTGCCGGACTCAAGGAACCTATCCAACCGGGCGATAGCCAATGAACCAGCAGTGATCTTCCGGCCCTGGTGTTCCCAATTGGTTTGGGGAGCAAAGAGGACCCACTGCCGGTGCAGGCTGACCTGCACATCGGTTGGAACATCGATCAGATGGTGTTCCCCGTTGATGAAGACACCAGCATTGGAATTGTAGAAGTCAATGGCGTCAGTGGTGACCACACGCTCGAATCCCGGAGCCGAATCGTAGTAGCCGAAGGCTGCCACATGTTCTTTATCGACTTCGAAGAGAATTGGCGCTTCTTCGATCGCCATGCCGCGGCTGAGCCGTCGCAGGGTATTCGCATAGGTCGAACGGGTGGTGAACTGCTCGCTGCTGGCGGAACCGACAAGCAAGGTATCGCGGTCAATCCACGAGGCCTGGGTCTTCGCAACGGGGAGGTCGAAACCGTCGGCAACGAAGCTCTTGGCGGTCAGATCGAATTCGCGGATGCGTACCTGATCGCCGCCATCAGGACTCAGGCGAAGCAGCGCACGTTCATAGGCGCCACCGGTTGCCGGACGCAGCAGTGCCGAACCAGCGAAATGCCATTCGTGGCCTTCTTGCTGCGCATGCAGGTCAAGATCCAGCAGGATTTCCCACTGCGGTTCGTCGCTGAGGTAGGAATTCCAAGTGGTGCGGCGCCAAAGCCCAAGACGATGGGCTGAATCGCGCCAGAAGTTGTAGTAGTGATCGCCACGCTTGGTCACCATGGGAATGCGGTCTTGGGCATCCAGGACCGTTTTGATCCGCTCCGCATTGGCATGGAACGAGTCGTCGTACAGTTCGGACTCGGTACGCTGGGTCTGATTCCGCACCCATTCGAGGGCCGTTTCGTCGTGAATTCCTTCAAGCCAGGAATATGGATCAGTGCTTGCAACCTCAGAAACATGCTCAGTCATGGCCATAGTCTATGCGTCTGACCCATGCCCTGGTCCAAAGGTAATAACCTAGAGGAGTGAACAGCGAGAAAGCAACACCAGAGAACGAGTTCAGCCTAGCCCTTGTCGGGGCAGGCCCACGCGGCACTAGCGTGGTTGAAAGACTCGCTAACTTGGCGTTGAAACTCCCGGCTCAAGGCACCGTTCTGAAAGTTACGGTCTTTGATCCCTTCCCTCCGGGTTCCGGCCACGTGTGGAACCCGAAACAGTCGGAGCATTTCTTGATGAACACCCCTTCATCATTTCCGACAGTTGCCCCCGAACGGTTGGGCGATGAACCGGGGTTGAGCTTTCGCCAGTTCGTCGCTCTTCGCGGTGATGGACGCAAGCTCACCGATGAGCATGCCAAGCTGATCGAGCAGATTGAACCCGGATCCTATCCGTCACGCGCAATCTACGGTGAGTACCTCGAGCACGTCTATGGCCGCAGCGCAGCGATCCTTGCCGCCCACGAGAATTTCAGCATCGAACACGTAGCCGCAGAAGTCATTGCGGTCCGCCCCGTCGGCAATGCCTATCAGGTCGATTTCCGCAGTATCCTGGACGGCTCCGAAACCCGTCAGCTGGCCGCTGACGCCGCGGTGCTAGCCTTAGGCCACCAGCCGGCAGACCTGAACCCATGGCAGAAGCAGCTCAAGGAAGCAGCCGCCCAGGCCGGGGCCACCTACATGCCACCGAATGTTCCGGCAGACCTCGACTACTCCCAATTCCTGGAAGGGCAACCTGCGTTGATCCGTGGGTTGGGCTTGAATTTCTTTGACGGCATGGCCGAGCTGACTGCGGGCCGCGGCGGAATTTTCCGTGAAGCCGGCACCGAACCCGGGCACCGTCTGCAGTACATCAGCTCTGGCCGGGAGCCAGCACTGATCGTCGCTTCGCGCCGCGGAACCCCATACTGGGGCAAACCCGTGGTGGACCAGTTCATCCCTGATGAAATTGAACTACGCTACTTTGACGCTCCGGAACTGATCGGGCGGCTCGCAGAGGCACGCGCCACCAACCCTGCCGCGTCCTTGGTGTTCTCACGCCATATTTGGCCGAATCTGCACCGGGACATCCTGTTCGCCTACTACAGCACCTGCGCTCGTGCCCATGGTGCTCCGGAGGGCCTCGATGAGCGAGAATTCGTTGCGCAGCTCGAAGCGATTCTCTCGGCCGAGCACCATGAAGGTAGCCAAGTGTGGCTTAGCGAACTGCGCAAATTCATCGGGCAGTTCCCGCAGCTGCAGTGGCTCGATGTTCCCAAGCTGGCAAGGCCATTCGAAGAACTCGGGTTCAGCTCCGACGAGCAATACCAGCAGGCAGTACGCGACTACCTCGTAGGCAATGCCCGGCACAGTATCGGCGGGCTTGAAGACCCGTTATCCCGCGCGATCATGACGATGAATGCCGGACGCATGCTGGTCAAGGAACTGATTGCTTCCGGCGTAATTGACGAGCAATCACGCATTGAAGAAATCCAGGCGCACTTCGAGCCATTGGTCGAAGGACTGTCCTCGGGTCCACCGCTCGAACGCATTGAACAATTGCTGGCGCTTTCGCGCGCTGGGATCGTAACCTTCCTTGGCCCGGATCCGGAATTCGGCTTCGACGAGGTCTCAGAGCAGTTCACCGCATCCTCGCCCTGGGTAGATGCCGATGTGCACACTGCGAAGACCATGTGCGAAGCGATGATGCCGAGCAACCGCGTGCTGCAAAATAACACGACACTGATCAAGCAGCTCTTGGGAGAACATGTAGCACGCGTGCACACTTGGAAGAACGCGGAAGGCGAAAGCCTGCCGGGATCCGGTTTCGACGTGGTCGGTGAACCATACCGTCTGGTCAACAGCGATGGGCTGGCGCACCGCGGACTATTCGTGCTGGGATTGCAATTGTCATCAGCGCAGTGGGGGACCGCTATTGCCGCGCAAGCTGGCGACCTGCGCCACCCTGCGGCCCGAACCCTGCACGACGCAGCCAACGTAGTGAACGAAGTGGCTCGTCTGGCGGGGCTGATCGGCAACGAAAGATTAAGCGCGGAGCAGTATTAAGCAGTTTGGCGGGCTGATCCGAGGATCAGCCCGCCAAACTAGAAAAGCGCGGATGGTATGGGATTTGAACCCATGAGACGGGGTTGCCGCCTACTGGTTTTCAAGACCAGCTCCTTCGGCCGCTCGGACAACCATCCAACCCGAAAAAGTATACGGCATGAACCCCGGTTGAAAGGAATTGAAGGCCATGAACGACGTTATGAACGCCTATATTTACAACGGTGCCGGTGGGCCGGAAGTCCTTGAACTGGTCCAACGGCCAATGCCGGTCCCCGCAGCTGGGGAAGTGCTGGTCAAGGTCGAGGCGTTCGGGCTGAACCGCGCGGATGTGCAGCAGCGCAGGGGAGTGTATCCGCCACCTCCGGGAGCCAGCGATATCCCCGGGCTGGAAGTCTCAGGCAGCATCGTGGAAATCGGCGATGGCGTCAGCGGATGGAAACCGGCAGCGCGTGTTGCTGCCCTGCTTGCTGCTGGCGGGTATGCGCAGTACGTCAATGTCCCGGCAGGACTGCTCATCGAAATCCCTGAGACGGTTTCGAGCATCGAAGCCGCGGGGTTGCCGGAAGTCGCCGCCACCGTGGTCTCTAACCTCTTCATCGAAGGCGGGCTGGGCCAAGACCAGGCGTTGTTGATCCATGGCGGGGCTGGCGGCATCGGCTCCATGGCAATACAGCTTGCCAAGGCAGCCGGCGCCCGCGTCATCGTCACCGCTTCTTCGGCAGAGAAATTGGACTACTGCCGTGCCCTCGGCGCCGACGAGGGAATCAACTACCGGGAAGAGGACTTTTCTGCACGCGTCAAGGAACTGACCGATGCCAAAGGCGTGGATCTGATCCTGGATGTAGTTGGGGCCAAATACCTGGGGGAGAACGTCAAGGCGCTCGCCGTAGGCGGACGGATGGTGGTCATCGGGCTGCAAGGCGGAGCCAAGGGGGAACTGAACTTGGGCCTGCTGATGAATAAGCGGGCGCGGATCATCGGCACAACTCTGCGTTCCCGCCCGCTGCACGAGAAGGCGGAGATCGTCCGCCACACCATTACCCGCGTGATGCCGCTGTTGGAGCAGGGGAAATTGGCGCTCAACGTGACCAAGGCCTTTGAATTCTCGGAGCTGGCTGCTGCCCACGAATATTTCGATTCCGGTGAACACACGGGAAAAGTTGTCATAAGGGTTTAACTCACTGGGCAAACCAGTTGTAAAGTGACTCAATAGTCATTAATGCGTGATTCATTTAATAACCACTGGTCGCGCACGTCACTTGCTCTGTTTCTAGGAGGTTGCTCAATTTGAGTGCCCAAAATACCTTGCCACCAGCAGGTGTCGATCCTGAGGTAGCCGAACGCGAAGAAAAGCGTTGGACCCCCGCCAAGATCGCCATCTGGGTTGCCATCGCACTGGTTGGCGGCATCGCATGGTCGATTCTCGCCTTCTCGCGCGGGGAAACCATCAACGCCATCTGGTTCGTCTTCGCCGCTGTCGCGACCTACCTGATTGCCTACCGCTTCTACTCGAAGTTCATCGAGCGCAAGATCGCCAAACCGGATGATTTCCGTGCCACCCCCGCCGAATCGGTCAACAACGGCCGTGACTTCGTTCCCACCGATCGCCGCGTGCTCTTCGGCCACCACTTCGCCGCCATCGCAGGCGCCGGTCCGCTGGTTGGCCCGATCCTCGCAGCCCAGATGGGCTACTTGCCTGGCACCATCTGGATTATCGTGGGCGTGGTGCTGGCCGGAGCGGTCCAGGACTACCTCGTCATGTTCTTCTCCATGCGCCGTGGCGGACGCTCGCTGGGCCAGATGGCCCGCGAAGAGCTGGGCCTGATCGGCGGCACCGCCGCGCTGATCGCCACCCTGGCGATCATGATCATCATTACCGCCATCTTGGCGCTGGTGGTCGTGAACGCGCTGGGCGAGTCCGCATGGGGCGTCTACTCGGTGGGCCTGACCATCCCTATCGCCCTGTTCATGGGCATCTACCTGCGTTTCATCCGCCCGGGCAAGGTCCTGGAAATCTCCATCATCGGTTTCGTGCTGCTGATGTTCGCGATCATCTCCGGACGCTGGATCGCCGAGTCGGCATGGGGTGCCGAGTTCTTCCACCTGGATCGCACCACCATCGCCTGGGCCATCATCATCTACGGCATCATCGCCGCGGTGCTGCCGGTATGGCTGCTGCTGGCGCCCCGCGACTACCTCTCGACCTTCATGAAGATCGGCGTCATCGGCCTGCTGGCCGTGGCGATCATCGTTGTCCGCCCGGAGATCGATGTTCCGGCCTTCTCCGAGTTCGCCGGCCGTGCCGATGGCCCGGTAGTTGCCGGCCATATCTTCCCATTCCTGTTCGTGACCATCGCCTGCGGTGCGCTGTCGGGCTTCCACGCGCTGATCGCCTCGGGGACTACCCCGAAGCTGGTTGAGAAGGAAAAGCAGACCCGTTTCCTGGGCTACGGCGGCATGCTCATGGAATCCATGGTCGCCATCATGGCGCTGGTTGCGGCGATCTCCATCGACCGCGGCATCTACTTCGCGATGAACTCCTCGGCCGCCGCTACCGGCGGCACCGTGGAAACCGCGGCGGCATTCGTGAACTCGCTGGGTCTGGCCGGCGTCAGCCTGGATCCGGGCCAGCTGACCGAACTGGCCAACAACGTGGGCGAGAGCTCGGTTGTTTCGCGTACCGGTGGCGCCCCGACCCTGGCTGTGGGCATTGCGCACATCATGCACCAGTGGTTCGGCGGGACCGCGATGATGGGCTTCTGGTACCACTTCGCGATCATGTTCGAAGCGCTGTTCATCCTGACCGCCGTTGACGCCGGTACCCGTGTTGCACGCTTCATGCTGCAGGACACCATCGGCAACTTCTTCCCGAAGTTCAAGGACACCTCGTGGCGTCCAGGCGTGTGGCTGTGCACGTTGATCATGGTTGCCGGCTGGGGCTACATCCTGATCCTCGGCGTGACCGATCCATTGGGCGGCATCAACACCTTCTTCCCGCTGTTCGGCATCGCCAACCAGCTGCTGGCAGCGATCGCGCTGGCCGTGGTGATGACCATCATCGCCAAGCAGAACAACTTCAAGTACCTGTGGGTCGTCGCGCTGCCGTTGGCCTTGACCGTGGTGATCACCTTCGTGGCCAGCTGGCAGAAGATCTTCTCCGCAGACACCAAGGTGGGCTACTTCGCCAACCACAACGCCTACAAGGAAGCGCTGGCCAATGGCGAGACTTCCCTCGGCTCGGCAGGCAGCGTTGAAGCGATGGAGGCCGTGGTCCGCAACACCGGTGTCCAGGGCTGGCTGTCCGTGGTCTTCCTGGTACTGACCGCCATTGTGCTGGTATCGGCTGTTGTCGCAACCATCAAGGCCAAGCAGAGCGGCGGTGGCAACAGCACCGAGGATCCTGCCGTGCCATCGAAGATGTACGCACCCGCCGGCCTGATCCTGTCACCTGCTGAGAAGGAACTTGAGAAGGCCTGGAAGCAGATCCCTGCCGAAGCACAAGTCCAGCGAAGCGGCCACTAGCCATGGCTACGCTTTTGGAACGCCTGGGGCAAGCCAAGAAGTTTGTCGATGGAGTGCTCGGTGCTGACAAGTACCAGCACTATCTGGAACACCACGAACGCAATCATCCTGGCTCCAGGCCAATGACCGAGCGCGAGTTCTGGAAGGATTACACCGACTGGCAAGAGCGGAACCCTGAAGGGCGTTGCTGCTAAGCGCGAGTGATACCGGCTGTGGGATCCGTTGGCGAAAGCCGATGGGACTCACGGCCGGTTTCGTTTTATGTCGGCTCCGTTGCCGGGAACACTGCGGTGATCCCGGTAGGGTAGAACCAGTAATTCATTGGAAACCACCGGCAGAGAAGTGTAATGGCGTTCTTTTCACGACTGCGCGCTGAGCGTGCTGCTGCTCGCGAACTTGGCGAGGGCGTCTGGCGTCGCGCCCACGACCGTTTCCAGCGGTCATTGGACCGAGTCTTCCAGGTGGTTGAGGGCGTCAACGATGATCAGGTTTACAACCAGCTGGTCCAGGAAGCCAATGAGATGGCCGTGCTGTTGCCAACCGTGCGCCAGCTTTGCTGCGCGGCGCATCGGATCACCCCGAGCAATGACGACACCATCCCGCAGCTGACCTCCGCGGCACACCGTTCGCTGACTAAGTCCGCCAACGATTTGGCGACCACCGCGCAGGTCATAGCGATGATGCGCATGCAGGCGGAAGCCGGCAAGCCGATCGATATTGAAGCCGTGCGCCATCGTGCAATGCTGGTGAAAGAAGACGTCAGCCGGGCCGCGCAATTGCTCGCTTCCAGCGAATAATTGGGTTTTCCCGATCGCTAGCGTGGTGTTCCACCGCGCAGGACGCATCAGTGAACTAAATTAGTTGCATGACCCAAACAATTCCTGAATTGAAGTTCCTTGACGGAAACACCATCGACCAGCTTGGCTACGGTGTCTGGAAGGTCGCCGACGAGGACGCGGAAGCAGTCGTTGGCAAGGCAATCGACGCTGGCTACCGCCACATCGACACCGCACGCATCTACGGCAACGAAGCTGGCGTCGGCCGCGCAGTTGCTGCCAGCAACCTGCCGCGCGAAGACCTGTTCATCACCACCAAAGTCTGGAACTCGGACCAGGGTTTCGAGAAGACCATTGCCGCAGCGGATGCCTCGCTGGAACGACTCGGCCTGGAGTACGTCGACCTGTACCTGATCCACTGGCTGCAGCCGAAGCGCGGCACCTACGTGGACACCTGGAAGGCGCTGATCCAGCTGCAGAAGGACGGCAAGGCCAAGTCCATTGGCGTTTGCAACTTCACCAAGGAAGCACTGGAAGAGCTCTACACCGAGACCGGCGTCCGCCCGGTGATCAACCAGGTAGAAACCCATCCGTACTTCCCGCAGGGCGAGCTGCGCGCCTACGAAGCCGAGCACGGCATCCTGCACCAGTCGTGGTCCCCGCTGGGCCACGGCGGCGAACTGCTGAGCGACCCAGTGCTGGTGGAGATCGCCAAGAAGCATGAAGCATCGGTGGCGCAGGTAGTCATCGCGTGGCATCTGGCGGTAGGCAACGTAGTCATCCCGAAGTCGACCACCGAATCGCGCATCGTCGAGAACTTCGAATCGCTGAACGTGAAGCTGGACGAGGAAGATCTGGCAGCAATCGAGACCCTGGATCGCGGAGCGGAAGGCCGTATCTCGGCTGACCCTGCAACTTCAGACTTCGAGTAAGACCCTAGCCGGAGCTGGAGGCCCTTGGTTTCATCTGAAGCCGGGGGCCTTCTTCCATATCCGCGTAGCTTTTAGCCGCCCAGCACGGTTGGTGCAGTGAAAAGCGTATCGACCGCTTCGGCGTACAGAACCGAGTCGGGAGCTCGATCAGCGAGATTGGCGAAACCGGCGGCACGCAGCAGGCCATCGTCGAATTCAATGAGTTGTGCAGGTTGCAACGGCCACGGTTCATGGTGGTTGCGGCAGTGCAAGGTGCGCCCGAGGTGCCGCTGGTGGAAGGCCCATTGTGCCGATAGCGCGATGGCAATCTGTGAACCAGGGGCGACTGGATCGGCACTGGCAGAAGCTTCTACCGGGCGCACGACGATGCGGGAACGCGCGCTCGGATTTCCGATGCGCCGTGTTGCATAGCTGATCGTGCCATCCTTCTTCAGGATCTTCATGGACGACCACTGGTACTTCAATCCGAAGACTGCCCGGGCCATGAGCACAGGTAGCAGGCGGGACGCTTCAAGGCTCAGGAATACCACTGCTCGGCGTCCGTGGTTGTCAACGGAATAGAGGCGCACATTGATCTCCGGGAAGTCACCCAACCACGGAATTGCAGGACCGGAGAAGAACGCACTGCGCGACATCTGGAAAGCTACCAGACCCACCCAAGCGCTGCCATCGACAATATCTGGCCGGCACCCTTCTGGCATGTACGGCGCCACCTCATCCGGGCTGACCCGCCAATGCAGGAATGCTACTTCGCTCCACCGTTGGCGCATGATGGCGTTGCCGCCTAGCGGCGGCAGTTCGGGGGAGTACTGCATGGATTGCATCAGTTTGGAATTCCTCGAAAATTACTGTCAAAGGCTCATACCGCTATTGCGGGTCGCGAACCGAAATCCATGATCTGCTGATCGCGGAGTGAAGAATCGTTTGCCGGTCCTCGCCTAATTGAATATCCAAAAGCGCCGTTGGGCAGCATGCGGGATAAGAATGAACTCCATGTGATTCAAAGACCCCGGGATCAGTTATGAAAATCCGTTGAAAATAGCGAAAACCCCGGAATCATGCGGCAAGCGCGATTCAGGGGTTTTCTTCACAACGAGCCCCTGCCGGATTTGAACCGGCAGCCTGCTCTCTAGGTGACAGATGAAAGCGATATTTAGGGGATTCTTGCGGTTCTATGAGGCCTAGAAATAGGGCTGTCTGGGTCGCGTGTCCGTGTAGTTCCAGTTTTACCAGGCAGCGTGTGCACAATTGCACACACCAACCCAAACAGTCCGGTGCTTTAGCTATCGTTTGAATTGTCGCCCCACTCGCCTATCTTGTCTTGCATTATGTAGACTCACTCTAAAATCGCTTGAAGAAAATGTGGACATGAAGGAAACAGTATTCGCCCTAGCGTTCATAGTGGCGTGCGCAGTCGCGTTCTTTATCCCCAAGCCGTGGTGGGTTTCGTTCCCTCTAGGCGTCGTAGCCTTTTCCATGGGCGTTATTCTCCTTGTTCGGGCGTTGAAGGTGAAGTGCGCATGACCATTCGTTACTTGTCATTGAACGGTGTAGCGAAGCACCTCGGCATCTCTCCGCATACGGCTAAAAAGTATGCGGACGAAGGGCGACTGCCCGGGCATGACGCGGAAATTGGCGACCCGCCCCGCAATACGCGGGGCTGGTTGCCGGAAACTATCGACGCTTGGAATGCTGCCCGCCCTGGGCACGGTGGGCGCCCAAAGAAAGCAAGTTCATAATGTCGAAGGTTGGCGTTAGGCTCTTACCAAATATCATTTGGAGGAATTGTGTCGCGCTCAGCTAAGCGAATATTTGGAAACATCTCTGTGCTCGTTGTTCTAGTAGCTCTTGTGGCCATTATTGCGTTCTCTGCCATGAGCCCAAATTTGTTGAAGAATGACGCGAAGTTGACCGCTGAAGCGAACGCCGGAGCGCCGATTGTTCAAGCGCCTCGAACACCGAATTCCGTTCCCGAGACGGCTGCATATATGCAAAGCACACCAAAAACAATGAGTGAACGAAGCCAGGAATGGGCAGACGAAAAGATAAATCAGTACCTCAATGGAAATGGCGCTCATAGCTTCAACGCTTTCCCTGGCAGTGTCCATGGTGACACAGTGCGTTGGAGCTCGCCGGTGGAAGGTGAGCTCCTGATTACCGTGAAGAACGGTTGGTCTTCAGATGCCCTGGACGCCTACGCAAACCTAGTCCTAATTACAGTCGGGCACGAATCTCCCGAACTGTCGAAAGTCACCGTACAAACGGAGGATGGAACGGTTTTTGAGTCCGAAACCGATAAAAACCCGTGGGAATGAATTTAACTTAGTTAGACAAGGAAACGCCCCCAGGTCGAAATTGAGCCAGGGGCGTTGCCTGAAACCTAGACTATAAGACCGCTTGGGCGAAGCCTATGGGGAAATAATTGCATATAGCCCGAAAACGCGATTGTTCACACATTGCACACACACGACGAGTATTCGGGCACAAAAGCGCCCTTGCCGAAACCAATGAAGATTCTGACAAGGGCGTTAGGCCGAGCCCCCTGCCGGATTTGAACCGGCGACCTGCCCTTTACGAGGGCTAGGCTGCACGCCGATAAGGCGAATTCAGAACTTTTCAACCGCGCGATCAAGCCACGCATTTGTTCATCGCGGGTAACAAATCAAAACGACTTGCAGTCATTCAATACCCTTTTCCGATTAGCTGAAGGAATTTTCACATGAGCAAATTCATTGGACATGTCAATGAACTGGCCCAGCATCGCCATTTTGATGAAATCAAGCGTTTGTTCGCTGCCGACCCAAGACAAGAACACATTGTCGTAGATACTTGGAATCTTGCGCTGGAATTGGGCTCAGTAGCCAACGCCTTTGATTTCGTTCTAGAAAGAGATAACAATGACCGAACTCGTGCGTGCAAGGTTCTCGAAGCGATCTTCACAGAAGATGTAGATTCCATCCGCACGAGCAAGAGCTACGGTGATGCAATAAAAGTTCGCATTAAGTACTTCTTGGATCAAGACATCTCGCCGAGCCTACGCGAATACCTTGAAGTCCGTTTTGAAAAGGCCATTGGTTTAGCGCAACAAGAAGTGACTTCACACAATGGGATCCGTGTCATTGCTACACATCGAGATCGAATCAATACAGGCTGCGTCTACGCATACACCTATGGCTGGTTTCTGCGCAAGGAACAATACTCACCAGATGCAATTATTCCTATTAAGGTCGGGAGCGCATCTAACGATGGCGAGGAGCGTGTTGCCGGGCAAAGAAACGCTAGTACTCCGGAAGTGCCGATCGTACTTATGGCCTGCCATCCAAAAGAAGGTGAGACAGCCCTTACGAACGAGAAGCGTCTCCACGCCAAGATTTTGAGTAGCGGATTCGTCGCGACTGCTGGAGGAGGGACAGAGTGGTTCGAGATCTCTGTCCGAGACCTCTTCAGAGTTGCCGAAGAATCGGGTTTGGAACCATTGGAAGTGACCCCTCCTCAAGACTGGAAGTAGTAACGATGCGGGGTCAAACCAATCCAAAGGTTTGGCTCCGCTTCATTCTCCCCTTCTAAGGATAGTGAACCATGACAAAAGAGCGCCTTCTGTTAATCTCGATTAACCAAGTTCAAAATTCATTTGAGATTGAGATGATGCTCTTGGGAACATCGGAAGCTCAATCAGTGTCTCTAGAAGAATCTCAGTTTCTTGTCCATGGCCTCTATCTCGAAAGTCTTTTGGATCTTGAGCAACTGCAAGCTGAGAATTTTGTTCGTGAATACCAGGCACGGTTGCTGCAGGTACGTTCAGGTGAGCTGTCTTATCGTGAGATTCTGACAGCCAGCTACCTTTACGAATTGCATTGTTCATGCTTCGGGCAAGTGTTCAGCTGGGCTGGCGTAGTTCGTACACGTCCCCCAGGGTTCGTTGGTGTAGCCCCTGAACAGATCAGAAACAGCGTTCTAGAACTTATGGGTACGCTTCGGTGCCAGATTGAGGAAGTTAGGACTACTTCAAGTACTGAAATCGCAATGAGGGCCCACCACGAGTTGGTAAAAATTCACCCTTTCGTTGATGGCAACGGCCGTACCACTCGCCTTTTCTCTGACCTTTTGCTTGCATCATTGAGCGAACCAGCACGTGTATTTAATTGGCGGGACACTCCGGAACACATACAGCTGCTTCGAGCATGTGATACCTCCCTGGATTATTCAGCTCTTGTTGCCCACGTTGGTACTCGGGCAATCTTCTGATCTTGTGGTCGAAAAGTTTTCTGTCCCAATAAAAAAGTAATCCCTTAGATTGCTTGACTAGACTCTTTCCGAGCAATTTGAGTGAATCAACATTGTCTTAACTGTTAGCGGCCAACAAACTGCCCGCTGACGGTCTCCAAAACTACCCGCCCGTGGCCAACGCCCCAGCCCACTGATCTCCCCAACCAACCGACGCCATACACCTGTCACGTATGACAAAGGGACCCCACCTGTCGAGGATGAGGCCCATAGGCAATAAAGTGTGTCCGAAAACCTGATCCTGCCCCGGCATTCCGGGACAGGATCAGGTTTCACATGGGTATTGAATCCATAAGTGTGAAGCTTACTGGACAAACCCATACTTGTATTATCTGCCATTCACCCAGGAAAAAGAACGGCACCACCTCCAAAGGAACACAACGCTGGCGATGTAAAAATTGCAACGCCAGCACCACTTACAAACGAGAAGACACGACCGCACGCAACCAACTCACCGGCTTCGTCAGCTGGCTCATGAGCAAGCTGTCTTAAGCAGAATTCGGCGGAGGATCCGGCCGGACCTTCCGCCACCAAACAGCATGGTGCTGGAACGTCCATCCCCGTCTTCCTCGAACCGGCGAGGTTTTTGACGAGATCCAAGTCGACGGAATCTATATCCGGCGCGGATGGTGCCTGTTGATCGCCATAGCCCAAGGAAATGTCATTGGGTGGCAATGGTGCGACCAAGAAAAAGCAGCCGCATGGACCGCGCTGCTGCAGCATTTTCCTGAACCGAAAGTCATCATCACCGACGGCGGATCTGGATTGATGAAAGCGCTCAAAGCTCTCTGGCCCAACGTGAAAATCCAACGGTGCCTAGTGCATATCCAACGCAACGTGCGCACGTATCTGACCCTGAATCCACGCTTGGCGGCCGGTAAGTCCTTGCGCCGCTTGAGCCTGCAATTGACGCGAATCCGCACCCAAGGAGCGGCCGCGCAATGGATGACCGCATTCGCAGCTTGGCATACCGAAAACCGGCAACTGATCAATGAGCGTACCTACGCTTCAGACTGGAACGGTAGCCTTCCCCCGAGGGATGCGGAAGTCACGCACATGGTGGTACACGCATGAACGGTTGCGCAAGGCATACGAAAGCATGAACAGAGCGCTGCAGCGAGGGCATCTGTTCACGTACCTCGATCAGGACTTGGAGGGGCTGGGTATCAGCGCGACAACGAACATGATAGAAGGCGCGGTGAATTCCTGGATCCGGGCCATGATTTTCCATCACCGAGGGATGCCGATAGAGCATCGTCGACGTGTATGCGAGTGGTTTTGCTGGACACATACGGAAGAAGAGAGTCGTCCTGCCCTGGGAGATTTCTTGCGGCCGGAGCATTATGCTGCTGAGGCGAAGAAGATAGCACCGCAGGTTATTGATGAGGATCCGATTGGACCGGATCTTTACGGTACAGGCACTAGCATCGAGGATGGTCAGTTCGTCCGGCGTGGCTGGATCAGAAACAGCTACTAATTCAGGTTTCTTAAGGTGTCTGGCCTTGGAACACGCCCGGGCTAGACACACATTATTGCCTATAGCCCGAAAATCCGTTGAAAATAGCGAAAACCCCGGAATCATGCGGCAAGCGCGATTCCGGGGTTTTCTTCACAACGAGCCCCCTGCCGGATTTGAACCGGCGACCTGCTCTTTACGAGGGAGCTGCTCTACCCCTGAGCTAAGGAGGCCTGTACCTGCAAACAGGCACCACGTCACTTTATCCGAGGAATTGTCTGAACGTCAAAACGGCGATGACATCATCAAGCCCAATCAGCACCGGGTGTCGGCTTCGGGGACTTTGCCGTCAATCAGGTACTCATCCACCGCTTTGGTAATGCACTCATTGGAGCGTCCATATGCGGTGTGGCCATGGCCTTCATAGGTCAGCAAGGTCGCGTTATCCAGCTGCTGCGCCAGGGCCTCAGACCATGCGTAGGGGGTAGCTGGATCGCCGACGGTGCCAATGACGAGGATCTCATTCGAGCCTTCCGCGTCCAGGACCTCAGGCTTGCCAGTGGAATCGTGGTCCCAGGCCTCGCAGGTGATGCCGCCGTAGGCAAGATACTTGCCCAAGGTTGGGGCCGCACGCATCAACTCTGTTGCTTCGGCCTGCATCGCTTCTGGACTGGCGTCCATTGGACGGTCCAGGCAATTGATGGCGGTGAAAGCATCGGTGGAATTCGATGCATACGTGCCGTCGCCCTCGCGGTCCGCCGAGAGATCCGCGAAGCCGAGGAGCATATCCACATCCGCGTCGTTGACGGCAGCGTTCATCGCATCGGTCAAAATGGGCCAGCTGGAATCGTCATACAGCGGCAAGATGAAGCCGTTGATGAAGTCGATGATCGGCACTGCGCGCCCGTCGCTGGCGGTCATTGGTTCGTTCTCCACCTGCGCAAAGAACTGCTGCAGCTGCACCTTGGCCTCTTCAACGGTTCCAGTGAACGGGCACTCACCGCTTTCAAGGCAATTGGCGAGCCACGCGTCGATTTCCTTCTCGAAGCCAACGGCCTGGGCCAAGGTGAGTTCCGAAGCTGTGCTGGTTGGATCCATGGCACCGTCAAGTACGAAACGCCCCACATTCCGAGGGAACAGATCAGCGTAGGTTGCGCCGAGGAAAGTTCCATAAGAGAAACCGAGGTAGTCCAGCTGTGCATCACCGAGCACAGCACGGATCACGTCCATATCCCTAGCTGCCGAGACGGTATCGACGTGGCCTAGGAGATCACCGGTATTCGAAGCGCAGTCAGCTGCGTAGTCCTCGGTATCCTCGACAATTTCGTCCTGGTCTTCAGGAACCCAAGCCCGCAGGTTTTCCTGGCGTCCTTCGTCGGTTTCGGCACCACTTTGACAGGTGACCGGGGAGCTTTCTCCCACACCTCGCGGGTCGAAGCCGATGACGTTGTAGGCGCGCTGCAGCTCAGTGCTGAACATGCCTTGTACCGAGGACTCCACCAGGTCCAGGCCGGATCCGCCTGGGCCGCCGGGGTTTACCAAAAGATTGCCCGTCGCCCCGTCCACGGCGCGGCGGTTCAACGCCAGGTCTATGCTCTCGCCTTCGGGGTAGGCATAATCCATTGGAACCTCGATGGTGGCGCATTCGATGACGCTGCCGCACTTTTCCCAGTCGAGGTCTTGGCTGTAGAAGGATTCCAATCCTTCCGGCGTGCTGGCGCTGGGCGCGGACTGCGACGCATTCGATGCGCCGGACTGCGAATCCGCGGTAGTGGAAGAGCAACCGGCTAGGCCCAAAGCCATAGCAGTCCCCACTGCGGCCAAGCGCATCATCGGTGAGCGTGCAGGCACTTTTCGTGTCTCCTTGTGATGGGTTAGCGGCGTCCTGGCTGTGGCAGCAATCGGGTCATGAGTGCTTCCAGCGCCATGAGCTGGTTGACGTTGGCAGCCAAGCGGCTGCGGGTTTCATTGATGGCATCTAGCTGAGCCAAGGACTTCTCGCTGGACTGTTCCGCTGCGAAACGTTCGAGCTTCTCGCGCAGGTGCTCGTTGATCAGCTCAATTCCGGTGCTCAGCTGGATGCTCAAAACGTCGCGGAAGAACGTGGTCAGGTCGGTCAGGGTACGGTCCAAGGCATCGAAAGCCGCACGCCGAGCAAATCGCTTGGCATCGTCTTCCAACGCCTTGAACTGTCCGCGCAATCCAGCTGGGATGTTCTCCTCTGGACCCAAGCCATTGGCATGGCGCAGCTGGGCAATCTTGTTCTGCAGATCGGTGCCGGTAATGTCTTCGGCACGCTCGCTGGCCAGCTTGGAAATTTCTGCGGCAGCGGCCATCGCCTGCGGCAAGGTGGTTGTGCGCAACGGCAGGGTAACGACTTTTTCACGCTGGATGCGTGCCTGCTCGTCACGGGCCAGCAAACGGGCCACGCCAATGTGGGACTGCGAAACACGGGCAGCGAACAGTGCCTGATCCGGTTCCAGTCCGTCCCGGCGTACCAAAAGATCTGCAACGTCCTGGGTGGAAGGCACCGAGAGATTTACCGCGCGGCAACGCGATCGAATGGTCACCAGCACATCTGCAGGAGACGGGGCGCTCAGGATCCAGATCATCTTGGCTGGCGGCTCTTCAATGGCCTTGAGCAGCACGTTGGTGCTGCGCTCGGACATGCGGTCTGCATCTTCGATGATGATGATGCGCCAGCGGCCGGTGCCAGCACTTTCCTGCGCACGGGTAATCAGATGGCGCACGTCAGCGATCTGGTACTCGAATTTGTCGGTGGATATGAAGGAAACGTCCGGGTGCTCCGAATTCATGACCATTTTGCAGTTGGCGCACTGGCCGCAGCCGGCCGGGGCTTGGGTGCACTGCAAAGCTGCCGCGAAAGCCCGCGCCGCGGTAGTACGGCCCGAGCCCGGGGGACCAGTAACCAGCCAGGCGTGGGTCGGGTTGCCACGATCAACTTCAGCGGTCAACGTGGCAATGACACGTTCCTGCCCGGCGAGGTCTGCGAAGACCGGCCGGGTCACAGCAGGCCTGCCAGATGCTGCGCAACCGACTGGTGCAGCTGCTCCACGCTGGCGGTGGCATCCAAGACCAGGTAGCGCTGCGGGTCGCGGGCGGCTAATTCGAGGAAGGCGTTGCGGATGCGTTCATGGAAATCATCCGGCTCGGATTCCAAGCGATCCGAGTCCTCCACGCCGCCGCTGGCCGCAATGCGCCGGGCACGTCCCTGTGCGGCGGAGATATCAAGGATGATCGTGGCATCCGGCTTCAGCCCGCCGGTTGCGAAGTCGTTGATCGATGCGACGGCATCAAAGCCGAGGGCACGGCCCATCCCCTGGTAGGCCAGCGAGGAATCAACAAACCTGTCACAGATGATGTGGGTTCCTGCATCCAGCGCGGGGGAGATGACCTGCTGGACATGGGCGGCACGAGCAGCCGAGTAAATCAGGGCTTCGGTACGGGCATCGATCTCGCCGTGGCCGTGTTCGAGCACCAAAGAACGCAGCTCTTCGCTAATCTGGGTTCCACCTGGTTCACGGGTAGTGGTGACCTTGGCGCCACGGGACTCCAGCCACTGCTGAGCCATGGCGACCTGCGTGGACTTCCCAGCGCCGTCGCCGCCTTCAAAGACGATGAACAAGCCACGGGTTGGGGTACTCGATTCGATACTCACCCCACTAGCCTATCCAAGGACATTTAAAGATGTGCACTGCAACGGCTGGTTGTGCATTGAAAATGCCCCCAGTGTGGTCGATCAGTCAAATGAAATGTAGTGAAATCCATCGGCTAGCAGCGTCAAAGGACGCGTAGAGTTTTTTCCATGAACCCCCGCACCGCAGAACCAGGCGCCGATCCAGTCTGGGATCCGAAAACTTTGCTCGTTGCCGGCGGGCGTCCGGCCCATGGCTACGATGCTCCAGTCAACCACCCGGTGACCTTCACCTCGACCTACCATTCCAAAGGGCAGGCGGCGCCGGGCGAACGCGTATATGCGCGCTTCTCCAACCCCACCTGGGATCCTTTTGAGGAAGTACTGGGCCAGCTCGAAGCAGCAACCCTGCCAGCTTTGGTCTTCTCCTCGGGCATGGCAGCTATCGCCGCCGCATTGAGCATCGTGCCAGAGGCCGGCGTGCTGGTGATGCCGCAGCATTCCTATAACGGTTCACTGGCGCTGAGCTCGGAACTGCAAGAGGCGGGACGGCTGAGCATTCGCCCGGTGGACATTGCCAACACCGAAGAAGTGCTCGCTGCGATGGATGGGGCCGATGTGCTCTGGGTAGAGTCGCCAACGAACCCCATGCTGGAAGTCGCAGACCTGCCGATCCTGCTGGCTGCCGCGAAAGCGAAGAACGTCGTGAGCATCGTGGATAACACCTTTGCCACCCCGCTGCTCCAGCAACCGCTAGTCCACGGCGCCGACCTTGTAGTGCACTCGGTGACCAAGTACCTGTCGGGCCACTCGGATGTGATCATGGGCGCGCTGGTCACCAGCGACGAGCAGCTCCACAGCCGCCTGCATGGATACCGGACCTTGCATGGCGCGATCGCCGGACCGATGGATACCTTCCTCGCATTACGCGGGGTGCGCACCATGGCGGTGCGCATTGAGCGTTCGCAGTCGAACAGCCAGGTACTAGCCGAACGGCTTGCGGCACACCCCAAGGTGCAGGCCGTGCGCTACCCGGGCCTGCCCAATGACCCGGGCCACGCGCGCGCCGCCGAACTCATGGGCGGGTTCGGCTCGGTGATCGCCTTTGAAGCGGGAAACAGCGCTGACGAAGCGGACCAGGTACTGGATGCCTTCAAGCTCATCACCGGCGCCACCTCACTTGGAGGCGTGGAGTCCTTGGCAGAGCGACGGGCACGCCACGCTTCGGAACCGGCCAGCGTTCCCGCCAGCCTGATTCGCCTGTCGGTAGGCATTGAAGAAGTGGAAGACCTCTGGGTCGATCTGGAGCAAGCCCTGGACCAGCTTTAATGCCAGCGGGCGCTGATTTTCCGCGCGTGGCACAGCGCCCATCAATTGCGCCAAAAAGGTAGAGTAAAAGCATGAACATGTTGCGCATGGCCCAAATAATCGAGTACTACATGATGATCGCCCTGAGCATTGTCATCGTTGCGCTCGCCGTATGGGCCTTGGTCGATTGCCTGCGCCATGGCGCGGACCGCTTCGCCCAGGAAGGCAAGCGTTCCAAAGGATTCTGGCTTGGCCTGACCGTTGCCAGCACCGCGGTGGCGCTGCTTGGCATTTTCAGCCAGGGCGGAATCGGCTTCCTGCAGCTGATCGGCGCCTGCATCGCCTGCGTGTACCTCGCGGACGTCAAGCCAGCCGTTAGCGGCAAGGGCGGCGGCTGGTACAACTACTAGGCCGTGCCAAGGCACCAGAGCTTTCACGAAGACCTGCATCCGCATATTGGCGGACTGCAGGTCTTCGCAGTTTAACCATGGGCCTTAACTTTCGCACGAGCAGGCTTGCGCATTGGTTAGGATGGATTACATGAGCCACACTTTGATTTTGCTTCGCCACGGACAGAGCGAATGGAACGAAAAGAACCTGTTCACCGGTTGGTACGACGTATCGCTGACCGAGAAGGGCCGTGCTGAAGCTGCACGCGGCGGCCAGCTGCTGACCGAAGCTGGCTACAAGCCGGAGGTGCTTCACACCTCCTTGCTGACCCGCGCCATTGTTACCGCGAATCTGGCCCTGGAAGCCGCTGGCCGTTCGTGGATCCCGGTGAACCGCGATTGGCGCCTGAACGAGCGCCACTACGGTGCGCTGCAGGGCAAGGACAAGGCGCAGACCCTGGCCGAGTTCGGCGAAGAGCAATTCATGGAATGGCGTCGCAGTTACGACACCCCGCCACCAGCACTGGATGATTCCTCGGAGTTCAGCCAGATCAATGACGAGCGCTATGCGGCATTGGGCGACTCCGCCCCACGCACCGAGTGCCTCAAGGACGTGCTGGATCGCATGCTTCCCTACTGGGAGAACAACATCAAGGCTGACCTGTCGGCAGGCAAGACCGTAATGGTCACTGCCCACGGCAACTCGCTGCGTGCGCTGGTCAAGCATCTGGATGGCATCAGCGATGAAGACATTGCTGGCCTCAACATCCCAACTGGCATCCCGCTGGTCTATGAGCTGGATGACAACTTCCAGCCAATCACCAAGGGCGGAACCTACCTGGATCCAGCAGCGGCAGCCGACGCCATCAAGGCCGTTGCCAACCAAGGCCGCTAGTAGGACACGCTTTTCGGCGGCATCGCGGCTACTGGATACCAGCTAGTAGTTCGCGATGCCGCCGTCCGCTTGTTAACGCCGAGATAACGCCAAGCGTCTGGCTGTGAGCGAAACAACTGCGCACGATTGTATTTTTGGCATTAGTATGCTGTAATCTCCTATTTCGAATAGGCTCAATGGCTCACGTTAGGAATGCAATTCGTGGCAACTGATTACGATGAAGTCCGCCCAGACGTTGCTGAGGCACGTAAGGCTTCTCTGGATGCGGTGAAGTCCGCAAACGCACCGGACGCCAAGTCGGTGGTGCGCGAGCTCGACGAGACCGACCACACCGATGGCATGGATCTGCCAGGCGCGGATCTATCCAACGAGGAATTGACCGTTACGGTCATTCCGCAGAAAGACGACGAGTTCATTTGCGGCTCGTGCTTCTTGATTCGCCACCGTTCGCAGCTGGTGCGCGAAGAAGGCAACGTAGGCTTCTGCGTCGAGTGCGAAGGCTAGGAGCCCGCTAGACGCTGGCGCCACCTGCGCGCCAACAACAACCTGCGAGGGCAGTCCGCTGATCGGCGGACTGCCCTCTGCTGGTTTAACGAGTTGAATTCCTGGGACAGGGCTGAATCCCATAGGGTGGCCAGTAGTCCGCCCAGCGCTGCGTCTTGCCTCCGCAGGCATCCTGCGGCAATGGCTGGATGCGCTATCACCCTGGGCGCTAATAGAGCTGCATGGCCGAATGATGCCGAGCGCCGCTGGGCCCGACCGCGCCATGGACCACAGCGAAGCGGCAAGCTTGCGCCGCGATGCGATCGATGGCGTGATGGCAATTGGTGTGCTGCTTCTTGGGTGCGCCGTGGCGCTCCGCATGCCGAGAATGGACTCGGGACTGGCGCGGTAGCTGGGCCTCGGCCCGGTAGTGGTGCGAAAAGTTTCCCGGCCCGTTGGATAACCCGGATCCCCCATTTCCCCTGAGGTGTCCGCGTCCAGGCAGGGGCGGTCCTGAACGAGGTTCCGTCGCTGTGCGCCGTGCCATCAGGGCTAGCGCATGCGGTCTGGAAAATGCATCTGGAGCCGGCAGCCGGCAGCCAGCAGCGACCTGCCCTCCGGCCAGATCCACGCGGTGGCCCAATGGCCCGGTGGCACCGCTCGCAATCCGCGAACCCCTGCTCCTGTGCTGGCTTCCGCGTTTCCCGTTCTGGCAGCGTTGAGGAATAAAAAACGGCGCCTGCCATCCGGTGGTACCGGAT